>JALYXI010000320.1 GCA_030947245.1 Acidobacteriota bacterium | reverse complement strand
ATCTTTCACCGGACCCTGGACGCGGCGGCGCTAGTGCGCGAAGTCCGTCAGATGAATGAGTTGGTGACGGTCAAATACAGCGTGCAGAAGGTAGTGGGGCTGACGGAACAGCGGCAACCGCTGGGATCGGAGTCGATTCTTCTGCTGGTGCAGGCGCGGGTGCTGGCCGGGATCGATCTGGGCGAGCTGACTCAATACGACGTCACGCTTGTTTCGAAAGATGAAGTTCGCCTCCGGTTGCATCCGCCACGCATTACGGAAGCGTTTGTTGAAGAGAAGGACACGAAGGTGTGGGACCGGCGGATTACCTGGTGGACGCCATGGGTTTCGAGCGACCCGGACCTGGAGCATAAGGCGCGCATGCAGGCGCTGGAAGAAGTGCGAACGGCTGCGGTTCAAATGGGCATTCTGAAAGATGCGCAGCGCAATGCGGAAAATGACATTCGGGCCATCCTGAAAGCATTCGGATTCAATAAAGTCAGTTTTGTACAGATGCAAACTTAGGAGCCGGGATTGCTCCGGGACTTCGGAGTGCCGCAGCCGCAGACACAGAAGTCCAATCCCTGGTTAATTGCGGTTTCGGTAATGATCGCGACGTTCATGGAAGTGATCGATACGTCGATTGCCTCGGTGGCGCTTCCATACATTGCGGGCAGCGTTTCAGCAACAACCGATGAAGCGACATGGGTACTGACGTTTTATCTTCTGTCGAACGCGGTGATTCTTCCGGCCAGCGCTTGGTTCTCGTTGAAGTTCGGGCGCAAGCGGTTTCTGATGACATGCATTGTGATCTTCACGGCGTCATCATTTGCGTGCGGGGCCTCGACAAGCCTGGTCATGATTCTGCTCGCGCGCTTGGTGCAAGGCGCTGGAGGCGGCGCGCTGCAGCCAATTTCCCAGGCCATCCTGACAGAGAGCTTCCCGCCGGAAAAGCGCGGACTGGCGACCGCGATTTTTGCCTTGGGAGTGGTGGTGGCGCCCGTACTGGGTCCGACGTTAGGCGGATATTTGACCGACCACTACAGCTGGCGTTGGGCGTTCTATATCAATATTCCAATTGGCATCCTGGCCTTTTTCATGATTAACAAGTTTGTGGAGGATCCGCCGTACATCAAGAATGCGAAGCCGGGCCGGCTGGATTCCATCGGACTCGGGCTCTTGGCTGTGTCGCTCGGATTTCTGCAACTGATTCTGGATCGCGGCCAGGAGGATGACTGGTTCGGCGCGGCGTGGATTCGCTACGGCACAGTGATCATGGTGGGGTGTTTCGTTGCGTTCATCTGGTGGCAACTGACCAACAAGAAGCCGCTCGTGGATCTGACGATTTTTAAGAACCGGAATTTTGCGCTCGGTTGTTTGCTGATCTTTATGTTTGGCGCGGCAATTTACGGCGTGGTCACGCTCCTGCCCTTGTACTACCAGACGCTGATGGGCTATTCGGCAACCGCGGCAGGCTTGGCAGTTAGCCCGCGTGGCCTGGGAGCAATCGTGGCAATGCCGTTTATCGGTCTTCTGACCAGCAGAATCGATAATCGCTGGCTGATCAGTTGCGGATTCGGAATTTTCGCGGCTTGCAGTTTCGTACTCGGTCATATCTATCTTGGGATTGCTCCATCCACCATGTTCTGGCCCGTGGTGATCAGCGGGAGCGCTCTGGGCATGGTGTTCGTTCCGCTCTCGACAACGGCGCTGGGAGACTTGCCTCAGGAGAAAATCGGGAACGCGAGCGGACTGTACAACCTGATGCGAAACATTGGCGGCAGTGTTGGGATTGCGGCGGTGAACACGATTGTGACGCGGCACGAACAGGCGCACCGGACAGAGATGGCGCGCCATTTGACTTCGGGCTCGCTGGCCTATCAGGACCAGTTGCACCGGCTCACGCAGACGATGGCCGCACACGCGGGACCCGTGATTGCGATGCGGCGGGCGTACGCCAGCATTCAAAATACGTTGACTCAGCAGGCGATTCTGTCGGCTTATATCGACGACTTCCGGTATTTAGCCGTGGCGTGCGTAGCCTGTATCCCCTTCGTCTTAATGTTGAAAAAGGTGGTCAACAAGGGCCAGGTCGGCGCGGAGTAGCAGCGCTACTTCATCGGCGAGAAATCGGCCGGATCCATGAAGACACTGTCGACATGGGTGACGATTTTCCCGTTTTCTTCAGAGGCCGCGGCGACCTTCTTCCATTCGGGGTCATTGCGGAAATCGTCCCAGGACTTCTTTGCTGCGTCGCGGCTCTCATGGGCCAGGATATAGATGAGCGTGTTCTGGCTCTTGGGCGGGTCCTGCGGAACGAAGTAGGCCACGTTGGTCATGCCATGGCGTGTAAAGATCTCCATCGTGTGATCGCGGAAGCGCTTTTCGAGATCGGGAAGCTTGCCTTCGTTGGTGGTGTAGGTCCGCAGTTCGAAAACGCGCGTCTTCGGCTGGGCCTGGGCGGAGTGGGACATTCCTGACCAGTATGCGGCGGGAAGTAAAAGGAGAGACGCGGCGGGAAGCAAGCGGCGGATTCGAATCATACGACTTCGATGATACTCCGGGGCTGCGAACCCGGAAGTTTTACGCGCGTGCGAATGACGTCTTCGATAATGTTTGCCGCCTGTTGACAACCGCCGGTCGCGCGAATTTTCTCAGCCATCGCTCCTGCCGCCTGCCGGTACGATGCTTCAGTCAGGACCCGCTTGACGCAAGACCGCAGCCGGGGAGTGGTGGCCTTGGACAGTGGAACAAAATCCCCCGTTCCGGTCCATTGAATCCGCGCCGCTATGCCTGGTTGTTCGAACGCAATCGGGATCGCCACAAGCGGGACGCCCGCTGCCAGGCTCTCCAGAGTGGTATTCAGTCCGGCATGCGTGATGGTCAGCGCGGCGCGTGCCAGTAAATCGCGCTGCGGGGCAAACGCCACCACCAGCGGTGACCCGGGTAGATCTCCGTAATCCGCAACCCGGCCGGCGCCCCCCAGCGAGATCACTAACTGCGCATTCAGCCCCTCGCAGCTTTCGGCCATCAATCGGAACAAATGCTTATGGCGATTTACGAGTGTTCCAAGAGATGCATAGATGAGAGGACGGGAGTCGAGACGATGCCATGGGAACTCAACCGCGGTGGTTCGTTTCGAACGAATCGGTCCTACATAGTGGAAGCACTCCGGAAGTTTGCGGCGAGGGAAATCGAACTCGCGATTCTGCTGGCAGATCTGCGCAAATGGCGAGAAGGATTCGTCCACAGTAGCCAACCGCTTTAGGCCCCACTTCGTGCGGCGCCGGTTGATCAGGGCCCTGAGGGAAAGAGTCGCCACTCGAATACCCGCATACGTGAGGCAGTTGCGCGCCACGGCAAAAGTACTTTCGCTATAGCGCCAGGACGTAAAAAACGGCGGGACAAGCGGCTCCGAGTTCATGCACAGTCCGCTTGCGACGCTTACCCATGGCAATTCAGTTATCTCCGCCACTGAACCGCTACAGGCCTCGGCCTGATCCACGATCATGGCATCGAGTTTCGCTTCTCTTACCAACGCAGGACCGCGCCGCAGGATCGCTTCATACCGCAGCTCATCGAAACGGCCTTGCAGACGCATCGCTGCCAATGGGCCCAGCGCGCCCATGGCGCGCATCATCTCCCCCAGAGCGCCTGGAGGCAGAGTGTCCGGCTCGATAGACACAAATCCAAACCCCGCAGCGCGGATCTTCTGTTCGTTCTCAGGCAGATTGAAGAAAATCAGATCATGATCCCGTGCCGACAACTCCTCCGCAATTGCCAGGAAGTGATTGATGTGGCTGCCCATAGGCAAGCAAAATATGCCGATTCGGGCCATGGTTGCCTTATTATAAGTTGCGTTGTGACTCGGGTAATAGGTCACTCTTGCCTTGCTTTTGCGTTTTGACCAAAACGCGTTACACTGAGGTTGGTCGTGTCGAGCTATTCAAGTGGGCGCAAGCCCACTTTTTTATTGGATTTAGGTCTTGCGAGCAGGAATGGCTAAGCAGCCGGCAGTGGAGAAGATCGAACAGATTGCCCGAAGCGTGGCGGAGCCTGAAGGTATTGAAATCGTGGAAGTGGAATTAAAGGGCGGCGGAAAGAATCAATTTCTGCGGATCTCAATCGACAGACCGGAAGGGGTTACTCACGGGGACTGCGAACTGGTGTCGCGGCGGGTGGGCGAGATTTTGGATGCCGATGACACAATCCCGGTGCACTATACCCTTGAGGTGAGCTCGCCCGGGGTGGAGCGCAAGCTCTTGAAAATGGGAGATTTTGAGCGTTTTCAAGGCAAGAAGGCGAAGGTAGTGCTGCGGGAGCCGATCGGTGGGCGGAAGAGTTTCGAAGGCACCATCGGCGCCGTTGAGAACGAAGTGATTTCGCTGGCGCTTCCCGGAGATGCGCAAGTGGAGATACCGTACCGTCAGGTGGAACGCGCCAACCTGAAGTTCGAGTGGTAGCGTACCCCCCATATTAAAATTCGAGGACCCCGTGGATACCATTTTTCAATCCATAGAGATGTTGAGCAAGGAAAAGGGCATTGATTCAGGCATCGTGATGGATGCCGTGAAAGATGCTTTGCTCATTGCAGCCAAGAAGCACTTCCGCACCAACGAGGAGTATGTAGCGGATCTGGACCCGAAGTCGGGCGCGATCCGGCTCTTTGCGATTAAGAAAGTCGTGGATCTGGTGGAAGACCCTGCGCGGGAATTGACCCTTTCCGAAGCTGCGAAATTCGATTCGGGAGCCGCCGTGGGAAGCGATGTCCGGATCCCCAAGCCGACCGACGCCTTAGGCCGCATTTCCGCGCAGACCGCAAAGCAGGTGATTCTTCAGAAGGTCCGCGAAGCCGAGCGTGACACCGTATACAACGAGTATTCGGGCCGCGCCGGCGAATTAGTGAACTGCACCGTGAAGCGAATCGAAGGCCAGGACCTGGTTCTCGATCTTGGTAAGACGGAAGCGCGGCTGCCGAAGAAAGAGCAATCCCGCTTGGAGAGTTTCAGTATCGGCGACCGCGTACGCTGCGTCATTAAGATTGTCGATAAAGCGAGTAAGGGGCCGGGCGTGGTGGTTTCCCGCGCCGATGCGGAACTGGTGAAGCGGCTTTTTGAGCAGGAAGTTCCAGAAATATACGATTCCACCGTCACCATCAAGGGCTGTGCGCGGGAGGCGGGCGAGCGGACCAAAATCGCAGTGCAGAGCAGGGACCGCGATGTGGATTGCGTGGGCGCCTGCGTGGGAATGAAGGGAATGCGGGTGCAGTCGATTATCCGCGAGTTGCGGGGAGAGAAGATCGACATCATCGAATATTCGGACGATGCGGTGAGCTTTGCGACGCATGCGCTAAGCCCGGCCAAGATCAGCCGGGTAACGATTCTGGACGCGGCCGGCAAGCACATGGAAGTGATCGTGGACGATTCGCAACTCTCGCTTGCCATCGGGAAAAAAGGCCAGAATGTGCGGTTAGCGGCAAAACTTCTGGGCTGGAAAGTGGATATCAAGAGTGAAGAAGAAAAGCGCCAGGAAGTCGAAAGCCAGATGGAAGCTCTGGTCACGGCGGGCTCTCCGCTTTCCAGTCTGCTGGAGTACGGGATGGAACCTTCCGTCGAACAGTTGCTGCTGGCGGCAGGCGTGGGAACCGTGGAAAAGCTCGGTGAGATGACGCCCGAGCAGTTGCAGGAGATTCCTGGGATTGAGCCCGATCTGGTGGAGCGGATTCAGCTTGCCGTGATCAGCTTTTACGGCCAATTCGACAATGCAGGTCCGGAAACCGGTCCCACCGAGGAAACTCCGGTGGACGATCAGCCGGAAACGGGTGATTTTGAGGAAGCTTCCGAGCCTGCTTACGATCCGGTGGAAACGGTAAGCGAAGATGAATCTGGTAGTATAGAGGCTCCCGAAACCGTGCCCGGCGCGGTGGCGCGCGGCTCTGAAGAGGGCGGGAGCGGCACCGCGGTTTAGCAGGTTCCGGAAGGTAAGTTACTAAACGTTCTAATTATGAATAAATCCCGAAGAATCAATGAGCTTGCACGCGATCTGGAAGTTAAGTCTCATGAGATTCTGGACAAGTTGAAAGAGCTCGGAATTACCGGGAAGACCCACTCGAGTTCGGTCGACGAAGATGTAGCGATTCGGCTCCGGGATCTTGTGGCAAGCGAGCGGAGCGCGGGTCATCGCGCCCCCGCAGCCGGGACGGAAACAAACGGCACCGGTCACCATGAGGCGGAGTCGGCGCAGGACCGGCCTACCCGCCGCGCTCCGCGCGCGGCAGCGCCCGGGTCACCGGAAGCACCGCCGGCCGCTAACCCCGAGTTGCCTGCCGGAGAGCCTGCCGCGGAAGCGAAACCGGCTGAACCGGCGGCTGCCGCGGCGCCTGCGTTAGAAGAAGCCGAAAAACCGGCTCCGCGATTTGGCCTGCGTCCTCCTTTAGCCGCGGGACCGTTCCGTCCGCCTCTGGCAGGCGTCCGGCCGGCATCTCCGGCGTATGCGCCTCCTCCGAAAACGCCTTTGCCGGCGGCACCGGCGCAGTTCGCGCCATCTTCAACCGCGTCAACCACGCCAACCGCACCGGCGCCGGCGGAAATGGCTTCTCCGAAACCGGCGCCCGCGGAAACAACGTCTGCCGCTTCTCCCGCGGAAGGAGTTGTCCCGGGCTCCGCCGCAGTTCCACCGGCTCCACCAGCCGCCGCGCCAATGGTAGGACGCCCTGTCCCTGGGGCTGTCCGGCCGATCCCGACCGGGCCCAGGCCGGGACAGATTTTGTCCGGTCCCCGTCAGCCATTGCCGGGCAGTGTGGTGGCAGGTACAGGACCGGGTTCTCCTCTGATTCAGCGCCCCGCGCAACGTCCCTCCGGGCCGCCCAGCCCTCCCGCGCCTCAGCAGCCCATCGCGGCGCGGCCGGCGCCGGGCGGTCCTGCCGCGCGCACTGCCCCGGGTGCTCCTATGCAGCGCCCCCCTGCGGCGCAAACCGCGCCAGGTGCAAGACCTCCCTCAGCACCCGCAAGCGCGCGTCCCGGACTGGTTGGCCAACCGACCCTTCGTCCAATTGTTCCTCCCCGTCCGGATCTGGTCGCGAAACTGAGCCAGCCGCGTCCGGCGAATCCCGCCTTTGCGGCCCCGCCCCCGCCGCCCAGGCCCGGCGCGCCAATTCGTCCTCCGTCATCACCCGCTCCGGGGCGGCCAATCTATCAGGGTCCTGCGCGTCCTGGGCAAGGGCCGATGCAGGCCCGCGGACCCATGCGCCCCGGCGGTCCCGCTGGTCCTCCAGGAGCCGCACGTCCCGGAATGCGTCCGGGCATGCATCCCACTTCACGCACTCCCGGCGGATTGGTCGGTCCTGGTCCCATGCCCCCCACGGGCGGCGATCAGAACCGGCGTCCGGGCGCTTACCGGCCCGGCGGCCGGCCGCAAGGCGGCGCGCGCAGGCGCGAAGGCGATGACGCAGAGAAGGTGCTCCGGCAAGTACGCCGCGAGTCGCCGGCCGGTCCGCCGCCGGTCAATCGCGACATCACGATTTCCGAAGGCATCACCGTCAAAGAGCTTTCTGAAAAGCTGGACGTAAAGGCCAATCTGGTCATTAAGAAGCTGGTGGACCGCGGCATTTTCGCCACGATCAACCAGACGCTCGACGGCAAGATGGCCACTGAGCTGGCACGCGATTTCGGCGCTTCCACCTCTACCATCACGTTTGAAGCCGAGGCGATGGCCGACGTCGAGATTCTGGAAGAAGCGGCGGATCTGCAAACGCGCGCTCCCGTGGTCACGATCATGGGCCACGTGGATCACGGCAAAACTTCGCTGCTCGATGCAATCCGGGAAACCAGCGTAGCGGCGCGGGAATCGGGCGGCATCACGCAGCACATCGGGGCGTATCACGTCGAGAAGAATGGCCGCAAGATCGTTTTTATCGACACCCCCGGCCACGAAGCCTTCACCCGCATGCGTGCGCGCGGAGCGAAGGTCACCGACATTGTTGTCCTTGTAGTCGCGGCGGATGACGGCGTGATGCCGCAGACGCTTGAAGCAATCGACCATGCCCGGGCGGCCAAGGTGCCGATTATCGTGGCAATCAACAAGATCGACCGGCCGGAAGCGCAAGTGGACCGCATCAAGCAGCAGTTGAGCGATCGCGGGCTGCTGGCGGAAGATTGGGGTGGCGATGTGGTGATGGTGCCGGTTTCGGCGCGCACCAAACAGAACCTGGACCAACTGCTGGAAATGATCCTCCTGGTGGCGGATATTCTGGATCTGAAAGCGAATCCATCGCGGCCCGCCATGGGCTCGGTGCTCGAATCGAAACTGGATCGGGGCCGTGGTCCGGTGGCGACGGTGCTGGTACGGAACGGAACCCTGCGCGTCGGAGACTTTTTCATCTGCGGCGACGTTTTCGGGAAAGTCCGCGCGTTAATCGACGATCGCGGGAACCAAGTGCGCGAAGTAGAGCCGTCCATGCCGGTAGAAGTGCTTGGTCTGGACGCGCTTCCCACCGCGGGCGATGAATTCCAGGTGGTCACCGACACCGCCAAAGCCAAGCAGATCGTCATGTACCGCGAATCCAAAGCGCGCGACGTGGCGCTTGCGAAGAACAAGCGGATGACGCTGGAACAGCTTCAGAAGCAGATGGCGCAGGGCGAGGTGAAAGACCTCAACCTGATCCTGAAAGCGGATGTGGGCGGTTCGGCCGAAGTGCTCACGGACACGCTGACTGCTCTCTCCAACGACAAGGTCCGCGTTCGGGTGCTCCGGTCCGGCGTAGGTACTATCACCGAATCGGACGTGCTTCTGGCGGCGGCTTCGGAGGCGATCGTAATCGGCTTCAACGTGAAACCCGATCGCGCGGCGGCGGCGGCGGCGGAGCACGAAGGCGTAGACATCCGGCTCCATTCCATCATTTACACACTGACTGATGAAATCAAAAAGGCTATGTCGGGTATGCTGGCGCCGGTGTACCGCGAACTATATCGCGGCCGTGCCGAAGTGCGCCAGATCTTCCGGGTCTCCAAAGTGGGCTCGGTAGCGGGCTGCCTGGTGATGGATGGCATTATCAACCGCGACTGCCTGATTCGGGTGATGCGCGACGGCAAGCCGGTGCATACCACCAAAGTGGGCTCTCTCAAGCGGTTCAAGGATGATGTCAGCGAGGTGCGTAGCGGCATGGAGTGCGGTATCACTCTAAACGATTCCGGGGACGTGAAAGAAGGCGACCTGCTGGAAGCGTTTGTAACCGAACGGGTGGCTACCGAAGTCTTATAGATTAGAGGCCGTGCCTGTTATCGCCGCAATCACCTTCGAGTTGCGGATAGAGCACGCGCATTCCTTGAAGGACAAGCGCCAAGTGGTGAAAGGCCTGAAAGACCGGCTGCGTGAGCGGTTCAACGTCGCGGTTGCTGAGATCGCGGATCAGGATCTCTGGCAACATGGCGTAGTGGCTGCGGTTACGGTGGCAAGTGACCGGCGCGTGGCGGAAGAAACGCTGGACCGGGTAGAGCGTGAAGCGGCGCACACCCTGGGCGCGATGCTGGTCCGGGCGGACGTAGAGTGGTTGTAAGCCAATGGATAAAAGACGCACAGCTCGCGTAGGACAGGCCATCCGGGAGGAATTGTCCCAGATCATTTCTTTTGAAATGAACGATCCCCGGCTGCGCGGAATCACCGTGGCGGATGTAACCGTCACTCCGGATGGCCGCCAAGCCACCGTGCATGTGGGCGTTTACGGCAGCCCCGAAGAGCAGAAAGAGGCCATGGGAGCGCTGATTCACTCCGCTGGTTTTTTGCGGCATCAGGTCGCGGTCCGGATGGAGCTGCGGCACGCCCCGGAACTGCTGTTTTTGGCCGATTCCGGAACTGCCGCCGCCAGCCGCGTGGAAGTACTGCTGGACCGCGTGCGGAAAAAGGGATTTGGGCCTGAGAATGGGTCCGGCAGTTAAACATTTCGTGTTACTTTCGTTTTTGCTGAGTTCTGCGCGCGCAGCGGAAATGCTGCGTCTGGAAAGTAGCGTGGAGGCGATGGGAAGCACGTATTCGGTGGTTCTGTATGGCCCGGACCGCGAAGTTCTGGAGCATGCCGCGGAACTGGCGTTCGACGAAGCGCGGCGCCTGGATGACGAGCTATCGAATTACAAGCCCGAAAGCCCTTGGAGCCAGGTGAACCGGCATGCCGCCGAACGGCCGGTGCCCGTGCCTGTCGAGTTATTCGACTTGCTGTCCGCCTGCCTGAATTACAGCAAGCGGAGCGAAGGCGCGTTCGACATCACGGTGGGTCCGCTGATGCGCGTTTGGGGCTTCTATAAAGGGAGCGGCCATCTGCCGAAACCGGGCGACGTGAAAATGGCCATGACCCGGGTTGGGTACCGCAACATCAAGCTCGATGCCGCGACCCATTCAGTTCGTTTCGCAAAAACGGGAGTCGAGATGGACCCCGGCGGTATCGGAAAAGGGTTCGCAGTGGATAAAATGGCGGAGATTCTGCGGAAGGCTGGAATCGAAATCGCCCTGATTTCAGGTTCCGGCAGCAGCATTTACGCAATGGGCGCGCCACCGGGCGAAAAAGGGTGGACCATTTCCATCCGCGACCCCCACCAGGAGACCAAAACGGTTCAGGACATTGTGTTAAAGGACGAGTCGCTCTCCACTTCCGGCAGCTACGAGAAATTCTTCGAGGCTGACGGGCGGGTTTATGCGCACATAATGGACCCCAGAACCGGCTATCCGGCGCGCGGAATGTTGTCTGTTTCGGTTATTACGCCCCGGACTATAGACAGCGAGGCGTGGTGCAAGCCATTCTTTATCAATGGGCGCGCATGGGCGGCCCAACATAAACCGGAAGGATCTCGCGCGTATTTTTGCGAGGACAAAACTCAAACAGAATGCGTGTGGCTCCAATGACCAGTCGTTTTCTTGATGCTTGCAAGCGCAGGCCAACCGATGTCCGGCCTGTGTGGTTCATGAGGCAAGCGGGGCGGTACCTGCGGCAATATCGTGAGATCCGCGCCAAGCACGGGATTCTTGAGATGTGCAAGCGCCCCGACCTGGCGGCCGCGGTGACGCTCCAGCCGGTGGAATTGCTGGACGTGGACGCCGCAATCATCTTCGCCGATCTGCTGCTACCGGTCGAGCCGATGGGGCTGAAACTCCGCTACGCCGAAGGCGAGGGTCCGATTATCGACAACCCGGTGCGCACTTCCGACGATATCGATTCGCTTTCCACGCTGAATACGGACGATCTGGGCTATGTAGGGGAATCGATTCAACTGGTGACGCGGGCGCTCGCCGGCCGGGTGCCCGTGATCGGGTTCGTGGGCGCGCCGTTTACTCTCGCCAGTTACATGATTGAGGGCGGAGCCAGCCGGAACTTCGTAAAAACCAAGCGCCTGATGTATTCAGACGAAACCATGTGGCGGCGCTTGATGGGCAAGATTGTCGACGTGCTGGCGCCGTTCGCTATCAGCCAAGTGGCAAGCGGGGCGCGTGCAATTCAGGTATTCGATAGCTGGGTGGGGGCGCTGGGCGCTGACGACTACGTCCGCTACGCGGCGCCCTATTCGCGAGCTCTGATCGAGCGCATCCGTTCCGCCGGGGTGCCCGTGATTCACTTCGGCACCGGCGCTTCCGGGTTTTTCCGGGAGCTGCATGCCGCGGGCGGTGACGTGATGGGCGTCGATTGGCGCATGAACATCGATCAGGCCTGGATGGATATCAGCTATCGCGCCGCCATTCAGGGCAATTTGGACCCGGTAGCGCTGTTCGCACCCTTGCCGGAGCTGAAAATCAAGGTGCACGAACTGCTGAAGCGGACCGGCACGCGGCCCGGGCACATCTTCAACCTTGGCCATGGGATTCTGCCGGAAACACCTGTGGACCATGTAAGGGCAGTGGTGCAAATGGTACGGGAGTTCCGGCCGTAGTCGCCATCGTCGGGGGCGGGATTTCGGGGCTGGCCGCAGCGCATTTTCTCCGGCGGCGCGGAGTGGAATCCTGCGTTTTCGAAGCTCGCCCGGTATTGGGCGGGCTGCTGCGGACCGAAAGTATCCAAGGTTGTACTGTGGAAGGCGGGGCCGATAGCTGGCTGGCAGCGAAACCGTGGGCGCGGGATCTGGCGGCGGAGCTTGGGCTCGGAGGCGAAGTCATCGGCTCCAACGACGCCTTGCGCAAAACGTGGATCTGGCGGGCCGGCAAGCTGCTTCCCTACCCGGCCGGGATGCAATTGGTGGCTCCGTCGCGCCTGGGGCCGATCTTAAGATCGCGCCTATTCGGGCTTGGAACCAAGATGCGGATGACGGCCGATTGGTTTCGGCTTCCCCAGTCCGCGAGGCCGGACGAATCCGTGGCGCAGTTTGTTCGCCGGCACTTCGGTCAAGAAGCAGTGGACTATCTGGCCGAACCGCTGCTGACTGGCATTTACGGCGGTGATCCGGAATTGCTGAGCGCCCGGAGCGTGCTGCCGAAACTCGTCGAACGGGAACGTCAGCACGGTAGTCTGACTCGCGGATTGCGTCCCGCGGCGGCCACCGGCTCTGTGTTTGAAAGCATGCGAGGCGGCTTGGGACAATTGGTGGATGCGCTACGGCCGGAGCGAGTGCTCCATGCCGCCGTGGAAGCACTCGAACGCGAAGGAGAAGGATTTCGTCTTCGCGTCCAAGGCGAATGGTTCCCGGCTTCGCAGGTGGTTCTGGCGTGCGAGGCGCATCGAGCCGCACCGCTGGTGGAACCGGCCTTGGGCGAACTGCTAAACGGCATACGGCATAGCTCCGGCCACATCGTGGCAATGGGATTTCGAGATCTCGCGCCCTTACGCGGCTTTGGCTTCCTGGTTCCCAAAGTGGAGGGCCGCAACCTGATGGCAGCCACTTGGGTGAGCAGCAAGTTTCCGGGCCGCGCGCCGGAAGGGATACAACTGGTCCGCGGCTTCTATCGCGAGACTTCGCCCGACCCCTTGGGCGAACTGCGCGAAGTGATGGGTTTCCGCGAAGAGCCTGCCTTCATGCGGCCGTTTGAATGGCCTCGCTCCCTGCCGCAGTATGCGGTGGGCCACGAAGCCCGGGTGGCGGAAATTGAAGAACGCGTGAAGCAGGTTCCCGGACTTTGGCTGGCGGGAAACGCTTACCACGGGGTCGGCATCCCGGACTGCGTCCGGCTTGCGAAAACTACTGTAAACCGGCTTTGCGCTGTTGCATAGCAATGAACAGCCGCTCCATGCAGGAGATCTATGCGGGCAGGCGTTCGCACGGGTGGGCGCACCGGCTGTATCGCGTGCTCCAGCCACCCGCGCCCTTCATCAGAAACCCCGCTGAGCCGTTGCATTTTCCGCTTGGCCGGTGGAACCTGTGTATCGGAGGAGCCGGTTCCAGGCCCGAAGGCTATGTCAATCTGGATCTGTTTCCGCTGCCCGGCGTGGATGTTGCGGCGGACGCGGAACATCTGCCGTTCCCCAACGATATCTTCCAATGCATCGAGTGCGACGCCGTTCTTGAACACGTCCGCGATCCCGGCCAGGTGCTTCAGGAGATTGCGCGTGTGCTGGCGCCGGGCGGACATGCGCACGTGGTCACCCCGTTCTGCCATCCGTTTCACCGCTACCCGGAAGACTACCGGAGGTTCACGCCGGATGGTCTGAAGCTGCTGGCAGGCGCCCAGTTCGACGTTGTGGCGGAGGGCTGGCGAACCGGTCCCACCGCAACGCTTCTCGTCTTCGTTCTGGAGTATGTCAAGCTCTGGTTCCCTTGGCGTGCGTGGCGCATTGTGGCTCACGGCGTTTTAGGCTGGCTCCTATTTCCGCTGCGTTACCTGGACCTGCTTTTCTTCCGCAGCGGGCGATCCGGAGTTCTGGGTAACCACTGCTACCTGTGGCTGCGAAAACGATAGCGGCGGTACGATAAGCAAGTGGAAACACGCCCGGTAACCCCTGCTGAAATCATCGACCTGATCCTGATTGAATTCCGGGCCGAAATCCTGGAAATGCGCTATTCGAACGTGGTGCGCAGCGTGTTTCAGGTGTACCTGGGCGGGCGCGATTTGAAGCGGTTGGGGCCGGTGCTGCAGCGGACCAAAGCGGAGGCCACCCGCGCCTTGAATGAGGAATTGGCTCAGTTGAACAAGCGCAAGCTGCGGCTGCCCGGCTTTCCGCAAGACCAAAAACGGTATGAAGTGGTGGGTGAAGGCTGGGTGATTGACTTCCACGAGAATACCGACGATGACGCCGATGAAAATCCGCTGATTGTGCAATCGGAATTTGCGCCGCCGCCTGAGAACGCGAGCGATCCGGATGAGCGCGTGGGAACCGACACCGTGCGGATCACGCGCAAGCAGGCTTCGGGGTTAACGTCCACCACCACCGAAACCACGCGCAGTCCCAACCTGATGACGCGCAAGCCTTCGGGCATGGTGTACGCGACCCTGGACTATTCGGATGAGCGTGGCGCTCAGCAATATGAGATGACCAAGGAGCGGATCAAGGTGGGCCGGGGCGCGGCCGATTGCTGGGTGGATCTGCGTCTGCACGCCAAGCAGGACATTTCGCGGGAGCACATTCAAGTTCGGCACGATTCAGACACCGGCAAATTCTTTCTCAAAGACCTAAGCACGTACGGGACGACCGTGGATGGCAAGCGCGTGCCGCCTTCGATTGAGCGTTCGGGCGCCGGGGAGACGGACCGGAACATCGAAGTGCCGCTTCCGGCCAAAGCGAAGATCGGCCTTGCCGGCGTGCTGGAACTGCAGTTCCGGGCGGCGCGCAAGTGAATACGCAGCTCGAAGCCAGTCATGTCTTTGTGGTGCTTTTCCTGATCTTCGCTGTGTTGATCGCCGTGTTCAACAGGAAGCAGGCCTGACGGGAATGGTAACTGTGTTGTCCGCCGGGGTGAGCGAACAGGGGAACGTTCGCGCGAACAACGAGGACCGGTACCATATCGACGACGCGCGCGGCATATACCTGGTAGTGGATGGTATGGGTGGACAAGCGGCGGGCGAAGAGGCGGCCGCAATCGCTGTTTCGACCATTCGGGGGCGCTTGGAACGGGCCACCGATTCAGCGGAATTGCGCATCCGGGAAGCCATCGCGCTGGCGAACAACGCGATATTCGAGGCCGCCGCCACGAATCCGGAGTGGGCCGGGATGGCTTGCGTGCTTACGGTCGCGGTGGTGGAAGACGGAGTCGCAACGGTGGGGCACGTGGGTGACTCGCGAGCGTACCGGATTGCGGGCGGGCGGATTGAGAAGATCACGCGCGACCATTCGCCTGTCGGCGAGCGGGAGGATTCGGGCGAGTTGACCGAAGAAGCGGCCATGCGGCATCCGCGGCGGAATGAAGTCTATCGCGATGTGGGCTCCATGCCGCGCACTCCGGATGACACCGATTTCGTTGAGATCTACAAAGTCCACTTCGGCGGCCGGGATGCCTTGCTGTTGTGCAGCGATGGATTGAGCGACGTGGTGCCTTCCCAGCGGCTGTTCGAAATTGTGGAATCGAACGCGGGCAATGCCGCGGCGGCCATTGGCGAGATGACGCGGGAAGCGGTCGCGGGCGGGAACGATAATGTCTCGGCAGTGCTGGTGGAAGGGCCGGAGTTTGCGCAAACGCTTGAAGCGCCGGTTATTGAATCCACTGCTCGTCCCAAGGCCAGGTTCACTCCGGTTTGGCTTGCTATGGCCGCGCTATTCGGATTCGCATGCGGCTATGGCGCGGCGTTCCTTTCAAAGCCGGAGCCGCATGGGGCGCGGGTGCTACGCGTGGGTGCGGGCGGCTTCGTAACGGTTCCGGAAGCGGTGCTGTCGGCCGAACCGGGGGACGTGGTGGAAGTGGCGCCAGGCGATTATCCGGAGCGGGTGCTGCTGAAAGAAGGAACCCGGCTGAATGGAACGGATGCGGCGCATCTGAACGGCGGCATCATGGCGGATGGGCTGAAATTCGCATCCGTTGAAGGAGTGACGGCGCATGGAATCACAATCCGGGATTCGCATGTGGATCTGGATAATGTGTCGGTACCGGGGGCGCCGGTAGAGTTCGCGGGCGAATCGACAGGCTCGCTTCGGCATTCACGAGTCGGCGCGGTGGTGGTGAAGGACGCGGCGCGGCCGCTGTTGGAAGGAAACACGATTGAATCCGGACGATAAATGGGGCGGCTTCCGGATCATCCGGTACCTGGGCAGCGGGTCTATGGGTGAGGTGTTTCTGGCCTTCAATGAATTGCAAAACCGTGAAGTGGCGGTGAAGCGGGTGCGGCGCGCGCCCGGCGCGGAAGGCGAGGAAAAGATCGCGGCCGAGCGGATGGGCGCGGAGTTGGAGCGCAAGATGTCAGGCGTGGACCGTCGCGTGACGAAGGTGTACTGGTTCGGCGAAATCGCGGGCGACCTTGCAGTCGAGATGGAGTACGTAGACGGCCGCGATCTTTCGGTGGCGCTGCACGAAGGGCCGCTGCCGGCGGGACGCGCCGCCGTGATTGCGCTTGAGTTGTGCGAGATGCTCGAAAACCTGAGACTCGCCGGTGTGATCCATGGCGACCTGAAGCCCAAGAACATCCGCATCGATTCGGCGGAGCGCATCCGGGTGATGGATTTCGGCGTGGCCAAGGCGCTGGCTGAATCGCGGGACCATACGGCGGCGCTGTTCGGCAGCGTTGCATATTGTTCGCCGGAACGATTGGAATCGGGCAGCATGGACGGCCATTCGGACTTGTGGAGCGTGGGCGTGATGCTGTATCAGATGCTCTCCGGGCGCTTACCATTTGAAGGCGAAACGCCGGAGCGATTGGAACGGCGCATCCGGTCTGCGGAGCCGCCGGCCCCGCTTCCTGAAAGCTGCCCCGCGCCATTGCGGCGGATTTGCTTCAAGATGCTTGCGCGGGATTTAGGCGCGCGCTATCCCGGCCCGATGGCCGCGCATGCGGACCTGGAACGATTCTTGAAAGGCGAGCCGGTGGCCATTGATTCTGAAGCTACCCGGCGAGTTTCGCGCGAGACGGACGCTACCGTTCGGACCGCGCGTCCCCGGACCGCAGGCGTTGCGCCCCAATCGCTCTGGCCTGCGTTCCGGAAGCTGATCGCGGTGGGTCTGGCCGCGCTGCTCGCTTTATTTGTGCTGGTCTGGGTGACGGTGCAGCCGCAATACAAGTCCTACACCGATACCCGTACCTTGAAGCGGGACATTGAAACCGAGCACGTGACGGCCGATGCCGCCTGGGCGCGGTATCAGGAAATCGTGAACCGGAAGAAGCTTCCGATCACCAGATGGGGGATTCGCAGCCCGCTAAAGGCGCGACTGGTGGCCGCGGGTGACGCGCCGATTCTCGATTTCCGCAATAACGACTTCCCCACAGCGCGGGAGGGAACGTGGCGGCGCTCCGTTACGTATTTCTCTCGGGCGCTGGAACTCGATCCCGGGGACAAAATGGTGAAAGGCAAGCTGCGGCTGTGCGAGGGACATTGGGAGCGGATCGCGTCAAACGGGCGGCAGCCGATGCTGAACGATGCGGCGGAGAAGTTTCGGGAGGCGGCCGATCTTTTGCGTAAATCGCCGGACCCTTATATCGGGCTGGCGCGGCTTTACGCCTACAATTTGGGCGATTGCGAGCGGGCGCAGGAAGCGCTCGACAAGGCGGCGCAGTACGGCCATCCCGAAACGCATCGCGAGATGGCTACCATGGCCGACGCCTACGCGCGCCGGGCGCTCGCAACGGTGCGGGATTCGAGCAGGTTTCAGAGCATGCCGGATACTGAGATGGACGCGCTGCGGCGCGCGCGCGCGGATTACGAACATGCGAAGTCGCTCTATGCGCGATTGGGCTCATTCAGTAGTTCGTCGAATGGACTGATGGCGGCAATTCGCGGAACCGAGCAAGTGAATAACCGCATGAAAGAATTGAACCCATGACCACAACCCGGCAAAGCGCGGCGGCTCGCGTTGCGGAGCGCAGGGCAGGGCACGCGCGGTCAGCCGCCGCGTTCCGAATGCGAGAGCTGTTGTTGCTGGCCATAAGCAGCTGCATGGTCTGCTTCGGGCTCTGGCTGGCGTGGCAGGCCAAAGCGGGGAACTTCGCGGACTATGACAAAGCCGCGGCGTCCGGGCGCGTGGTGGACCTGAATCAACTCAAGAGCGCGCAGCAATTGCTTCCGTTCCTGAGCGCGGTTCCCGGCAATGAAGACCGCGACTTCATCTCGCACCGGATTTTCGCGGTGCGCGGCCGCGAGTTTCCAAACGCCGGAGCGATCGCGAATATTCGCGTCACCGCGAAGGAGATTGCGGCTCGTCCGCGCCTTGAATCCTTCCCCAAGCGGATTGCGGAAGCGGAGGCTCGCGAGGCTCGCCGAAAGCCGCGCTGGTTCGGCCCGGCGCCGCGGCCGGCCTCGGTTCCACTGCTGACGGGCGAGCAGATTCGCAGCTTCAAACAGGCGGTGGTGGTCCGTTCCCCCGCGCAATACCGGAAGCGTTTTCTACTGTGGTGCAGCCTGTGCGTGCTGGCGTTTTACGCCATCCATATCTTCTGGCGCGTGCGCGGCTTCTCGGGTGACCAGACGATTCTTCCGGTGCTGCACCTGTTGAGCGGCGTGGGGCTGATTCTGATGATCAGCCTCCGTGACCCCCTGCGCGACACATTGATGTTTCAAGATTTCTCCGAGGGCCTGCTGCTGGGCTGCGTGCTCATGGCCGCATGCAGCACCTTCGATTTCGAGCGCGAGTTCCGGGGCTTAAGCTACGTCTGGCTGGGCCTGAGCGTGCTGCTGGCCGTGGCTCTTGCATTCTTCGGCAGCGGCCCGGGCGAGAGCGACGCCAAGGTGAACCTGTACTTTTTCCAGCCCGTGGAAGTGATCCGGATTTTGCTGGTGCTTTTCCTGGCCGGCTATTTCGCCCGCACCTGGGACGCGCTTCGCGACCTGAAACAAGAGCGCGGACCGCTGGCGGGATTCGCCTCACGCTTTTCCATCCCGCGCCTGGAATACGTGCTGCCCGTTGCAATCGGCGTGGCGGTGGCTTTAGCGATGTTCTTCCTGCTGAAAGATTTGGGTCCGGCGCTTGTGATCGGGTGTCTGTTCCTTTCCATGTACGCTGTGGCGCGCAACCGGGCCTCGCTCGCGGTATTGGGTTTGTGCGCCATTGTGTTCGTCTTCTGGGCGGCGCACGCGGCGGGGTACCCCGAAACGGTGACGCAGCGCGTCGACATGCGAGCTTCGCCCTGGGACAACCATGTGCGCGGGGGAGACCAGTTGGCGCATTCGCTATGGGCGCTTTCGAGCGGCGGCGTATTGGGCTCCGGAATTGGACTGGGCACGCCGGAGTTCGTTCCCGCCGCCCATACTGACCTGATTGTGGCCGCGCTGGGTGAAGAGTGGGGGCTTGCAGGGGTGCTCGCCGTTTATCTGTTATACGGCTTTCTGCTTTACAGGTGCCTGCATATCGCGTTACGCGCGAAAGGCGTGTATTCCATGTTTCTGGTGATTGGGCTGGCAACCGCGACGGCGCTGCAGATTTTGCTCATTACGGGCGGCATTCTGGGTCTGATTCCACTTTCCGGCGTGGTTTCGCCGTTCCTTAGTTACGGGCGCAGCTCTATGGCCGCGAACTTTGCGCTGTTCGGCATCGTGCTCGCGGTATCCGGCGGCGCCAAGGGCGATCAAGCAGCGCGATTCGGGCGGCCGGTTGCCCGGCTCGGCTATGTGGCCGGGATCGCATTCCTGGTGTTGATGGCGCGTGCCGCCCAGATCCAGGTCGCACAGGCAGACGATTTGGCGTCCCGCGCCGCACTCGTGGTGCAATCGTCCGGACCACGGCAGTATGAATACAATCCGCGGCTCACGCAGATCGCAAGACAACTGCAGAAGGGCGAAATTTTCGATCGCAACGGCCTGCCGCTCGCATCCAGCGATTGGGAGAAACTGCGGGCGCATGCGGCTGAGTACGAAAAGCTGGGCGTGCCGCTGGAGACTGCGCCACCGGCGAACCGCCACCGCTTCTATCCGCTGGGCCCTAAGATGTTTTACCTGTTGGGCGACGTAGTCACTCGCCGCAAGCAAGGTGCTTCGAACACGGCGTTTCAGGAGCGTGCCTCGCGGGTGCGCCTGCAGGGATTCGACGACTATGCCGAACTTGAAGTCTCACGTGACGAGCAGACCGAGCGCGAAGTGCGGCGCATCAAATACGATTACCGCGACCTGTTACCGCTGCTGCGCCATCGCAATGAGCCGGACAATCCCGAAGTAAAAGACATGATGGAGCGGACGCGAGACGTCCGGATGTCGATCGATGCGCGGCTGCAGATGCGGGCTTCGGCGATCCTCGAATCGCATTTGAAAAAACTGGGGAAAAACAGGGGGGCGCTGGTGGTGATGGATCCCGATAACGGTGACTTGCTGGCGTCGGTGAGCTATCCGTGGCCTGCGCCGGCCGAATTCACCGCGCTTCAGGCCGAGCCCGCGCAGGATGTGAACGACGCCGAACTGCAGGATCGGGCCCGCTATGGATTGTATCCGCCCGGTTCGTCTTTTAAGGTGGTGACCGCGATCGCGGCGCTTCGCAAAGATCCGGCCTTGGCGCATCAGCGGTATGAATGCATCCGGCTTCCGGATGGGCGCGTGGGCAATTACGTCGGGCAATCGAAGCGGCCTATTCGCGACGACGTGCAGGACCGTAATCCGCACGGGTCAGTGGATATGGAGCGCGGGATCACGGTTTCCTGCAACGCCTATTTTGCGCAATTGGGCGCGTACAAAGTGGGCGCGCGCGGGCTGTTCGATACCGCGGCGCTCTTCGGAATCCAGACCGCAAGCCCGAATACATGGCAGGAGTTGCGGAAAGCCCTTCCACAGGCTTCTTATGGGCAGGGACAGGTAACCGTTTCTCCGTTTCAGATGGCGAGGGTGGTTTCCACGATAGCGAACGGGGGCGCGGCGCCTCTGGGCCGCTGGGTGATTGACGACAGCAACGCGCGAACGCGGCAGCCGTTACGGATTCTTCCCGTGGCCCAGGCGCGGGAATTGGGTGCGTTCCTACGGGAGGTGGTTACGGCGGGGACCGGCAGGCCGCTCGCGGGCCTGGGAATTCCGGTGGCTGGTAAAACAGGGACAGCGGAGTTGGGCGGCGGCAAAGCTTCGCATGCCTGGTTCGTGGGCTACGCTCCCTACGGGGCAGCTCCCGCGGCCAAGCGAATTGCATTCGCGGTGCTTGTGGAGAATGGGCAGTATGGCGGGACGGCATCCGCGCCGATTGCGGGCGAGGTAGTTCTGGCGGCGAGGGACCTGGGCTTGATCGGGACCTTGACTGGAACAGCGATTCGAACAGCGGGAGAAAATGCGAAATGAAGTCGCTTGAGAGCGTAGACAGGTGGCTGGGAAAACATTTCGAGCGATGGAGCTCTGCCGTGGCGGGGGGCGCGCATCCAAAAGAAACGCTTGAGATCCGGCGGGACGTGTTGCGCGGGATCGCCGTTAAAGTCGAAGCGAAAGGCGGTGGCGAGTATATATTCCCGTATAGCGAGGTGATAGTGAAGCTGGCTGCAGCCGACCGAGAGCAGGCAGACGCTTTCACAGCCGCGTTCGTGGACGAAGATGCTTTGCAAGCCGATGTACGCGAGATGCTGACCGAATCCGGATGTGCCGCCGGCGCGGTAAACGTCCTTGTGGAAGTGAACGAAGATCCGGCAGCGCCGCCGTTCAAGCTGGAATTCAAGCGCGTGGAAAAGCCTGCAAAGGGAGCGGCGGCGACTCCGGCAAAAGTGCGGCCGGCTGCGTGGCTTTATGTGGAGAACGGCCACGCGGAGCGTCCGGAATACTTCATTGGCAAGGACGTGGTTTACCTGGGGCGCTTGAAAGAAGTCCGTGAGAAGGAAGGCGGTCTGCGGCGCCGCAACGATGTGGCGTTCGACGATGCCGAAACAACGGTGAGCCGCGAGCACGCCCACATCACCTTTGAGGACGGCAGGTTCCGGTTGTTCCATGACAGCGGAGAACGCGCGACGCGCCTGTTTCGCGATGGCCGCGTGGTGCCGCTTCCGGCAACGGGCAGCCGCGGAACGCAGCTTCGAGGCGGAGACGAAATCCACCTGGGCGACGCGCGATTGCGGTTTGAAACCGGCGATTGACCGCTAACCGGTCATCTTCCGCGGATCCACGATCCGGTCGAACTCATCCGCCCCGGCAAATCCCAGTTGGAGAGCCGCGTCTTTCAATGTCAGATCGTGGTCCAGCGCATAGTGGGCCACCTGGGAAGCCTTGTCATAACCGATCATGGGGCTAAGCGCCGTGACAAGCATCAGTGAGCGCTCCAGGTAATAGGCGATCTGCTTGCGATTCGGCTCAGTCCCTTCGATCAGGAATACACGGAAGTTATGGCACCCGTCTGCTAAGAGCCGAATGGACTTACTGAGGTTGAAGATGATCAGCGGCTTGTACACGTTCATTTCCAGGTGACCGCCGCCTCCTCCAGCGGACACCGCGACATCGTTGGCCATCACCTGCAAGCAAAGCATGGAAAGGGCTTCGCATTGGGTGGGATTTACTTTGCCCGGCATAATGGATGAGCCCGGTTCATTCTCCGGAATGCCGAGTTCCGCCAAGCCGCAGCGAGGTCCGCAGCTCAGCAATCGGATGTCGTTTGCGATCTTGAAGAGCGATGTGGCAAGCGTCTTGAGAGTGCCACTGAATTGCACCAGCGCATCGTGCGAACCCTGGACTGTGAATTTGTTCGGTGCTGTGACAAAGGGCAGATCAGTAAGGGTAGCGATCTCCTGAGCGGCCTGCCTGCCAAATCCGGGAAGAGCATTGATTCCCGTACCGACCGCGGTGCCTCCCAAGGCCAGCCGGTAGACGCCTTGTAAGTTCTGCTCTATCCGTTCGACGTTGTCGTCGAGCATTCCGGCATAACCGGAAAACTCCTGCCCGAGTGTCAGAGGGGTGGCATCCTGCAAGTGTGTGCGCCCAATCTTGATGATGTCCCGCCACTCCGCCGCTTTCCTCGAAATCGCCTCGCTGAGTTGCCGGACCGCCGGAAGCAGCCTCCGATTCGTCTCCTGTGCCACTGCCATGCACATCGCTGAGGGAAATGAATCGTTGGACGATTGCGACATATTGACGTGATCGTTCGGGTGCACCGGCTTCTTGCGGCCGAGCGGCGTGTCCGCGATTTGGCAGCAACGGTTTGAGATCACCTCGTTCACGTTCATGTTGAACTGCGTCCCGCTTCCGGTCATCCAGACGTGTAGCGGGAACTGGTCTTGATGCCGGCCGGCGAGGATCTCATCGCAGACCTGGACGATCAAATCCTTCTGCTCGCGCGGCAGCGCGCCAGATTGATGGTTGACCAACGCGGCCGCCTTCTTGAGCGTGGCGTACGCAAACACCATCTCGCGCGGCATCAGGTCGTCCCCGATATTGAAGTATTCCAGCGAGCGTTGCGTTTGGGCGCCCCACAGCTTATCCGCGGGCACTCGCACTTCACCCATGCTGTCGGTTTCAATCCGGAAAGCGGCCATCACGATCGCGTAAAGCTACTCTATTTCACAGCTACCGTTTCCGATTCCGGCAATGCGTACGCGAGCGCCATGGTGGCCCAAGCGGTAGCCGCCATCGAAATCCACTGATCGTGATCATGCGGAAATCCGCCCTGAAAATAAGGCTGGAATTTCGGAGACCTGCTGGAAACATGCCAGGAGCCGTCCGCGAGTTGCGTCCGAAGCAGGAAATCCGCTCCCTTGCGGTACGCTCCGTCGCCGGCCGGAACACCGGCTTCTTTGAGGGCCGCAAGCGTCTGCCCGGTCGCGTAAGCGTCGCTGCCGAGGTATGGCGTTTGAGCCCAGCCGCCGTCAGCGCGTTGCATGGATACAATCTTTTCCGAAGCGCGGTCCAGCGTGCTTCGATCGGCGCCGCCCCACGCGAGGCCCAGCACCTGCATGTTGTAATCCTCGGCGGTCACCGGCACAGCCTCTCGCAGCCACGTGACTGCCCGGCCGATCCGGGACGAGAACTCAGCTTTGCGGCCCGCGGGCCCATACAGTGAGAGTGAACGGATGGCAATCGCGGTGTGCGTGAAATCGCCATCTGACATGGGGGGACGAGCAAGGCCGTCGTTGTGCCAGTTCCCCTTCAACTGCTGCTGCGCTGCCACATTATGGACCATTGCATCGGTGGTCGCATCCGGCTTCGCGCCGTCAGCCGCAAGCCCGAGAGCCCCATATGACGTCATGTTATGTGCGCCAGGCGCATCGATCCGAAGCATGAGCGCTTGTTGCTGCGGCGACCAGAAGGCGCTGGTCTGCTGAGCGCGCACGGCATCAGCCGATTTATCCGTCTTAATCCCAGCCGTTCGCGCGACTCCCAAAGCCATTGAGGTAAGGTTATGCGCATGGCAGGAAGAGCAGGCGCTCTCTACGAAGAACTTGGCATTGGTGCGCTGCAGCAGATCGGCGCTCCTCTGCACCGAATCGCGCATCGGAAGGGGCTTGGTATAGAGGAGAGCAACTTGTGGAGTGGCGGAAATATTCAAAGCTTTCAGATTTTCCGTATGATTGAACTTCCCGGCCCAGTCGATTGCTGTTTCCCCGGCCTTCGACTTGATCGTGGGGTCGGCGCCGCGCTCCAGCAAGAGACGGACGACACGGGTATCGGGGTGATCCACCGCGAGTGCGAGCATCAGAGGCGTCATGCCGCGGACATCCTGCGCATTCACGTTAGCCTTCCGGTCGAGAAGCAGTTTCACCGCGTCCGGCCCCCCATAGGCCGCGGCGAGAAGGAGAGGCGTGAGAGAGCCTATTCCGATGTTTCCATTCTTTACCGGTCTTGCAAGCATTGGTGGACTGGCTACATCCGCCGGCACTCCACGCGACAGAAGCATGCGCATCATCTCCACGTTGCCATGGCCGGCAGCCCACATCAGGGCGGTCCCGCCAGCGGGTCCATGAACTTCGGCGCCGTTCTCCAGCAGCCAGCGAACGGCCGAGGTATCATCCGCGGCTGCGGCTGCGGAAAGCGGTGTAGTCACCGGATCCGCATCGGCATCCTTCAACTTGGCCCCTTTGTCGAGCAGCAGTTTCAGGATTCCCGTTGTTCCTTCGGTGGCTGCCGCGATCAACAGAGGCGTTCGGCCCTGTCTGGACCGGGCGTTTGCATCCGCTCCTTTCGACAACAGCAAGCGCACTCTCGCTTCATCTGTCGCGCACCACATCAGCGCAGTAACACCGAATTCATTCTTTGCGTTTACGTCCGCGCCCGCATCCGCCAACATCGACATTGAACGGAGGCTGCCCACGGCGGCGGCGTACATCAGCGGCGTGGTTCCGCGCTTATCTTTGGGATCGATTGCGGGCGCGCTCTTACCGGCATTCCGGATCAACTTTTGAAGCGCCTGCGTATTGTCGTTCCGGATCGCATCGTAGAAGCGCTCATTCAGATCCTGAGCCGGTGCGGCCAGCACTCCGCACACGCACAACAGCATCAGAGACACAGACGTAGGCATACCGCCCTCCAAGTAAGTAGATGGTTCACTATGCCCCTCTTTCAGAGAGAATGCAAGCTAAACCTGAAAATGGGTGCAGGTTTGAACGTTCGGAGAAGTACGAGTCAGCGGCCGTAACCTTTCAGATCGCTCCCGCATAGTTAGTGTTATGAAGATAAGTACGCTATTTTTGTTGAACATTGCTCTTCTTGCGCCAGCCACAGCGGCGGAGAAGAAAGTGAAACTCGAAAGCCTGCCTCCAGCCGTGCAAAACGCCGTGAAAGAACAGACAAAGAATTTTACGCTTGCCGGCCTCAGCGAGGAGAAGGAAAAAGGCAAGACCGTGTACGAGGTGGAAACAAAGGGCGCAAACGGCAAGACCCGCGACCTTCTGCTCGACACCACCGGCACGGTAATCGAAACCGAAGAGGAGGTGGACCTCGACAGCATTCCGGAACCGGCGAAAGCGGCCATCCAGAAAAGACTGGCTGGCGGTACGATCCAGAAAGTTGAGAAGTTAACCAAGGGTTCCAGCGTCAGCTACGAAGCCGCCATCAAGACGAAGAGCGGCAAGAATACTGAAGTCGGAGTGAATGCGGACGGGTCCCCGCACAAAGGCTGATTCTGCGCATAGAACGGGCTCGCGGGTGAGTCCGTTCTTACGCTTCCCTTAAGAACAGCGCCGCTTCTTCCGGCGGCGTGGGATTGATATAGAACCCGGTCCCCCACTCAAAACCGGCCACCTTGGTCAGCTTCGGAATAATCTCGATGTGCCAGTGGTAATGGTCCATCGCTCTTTCTTGCACGGGAGCCGTGTGCACGATGAAGTTAAACGCCGGATTTTCCAGAACCTTATCCATTTTCCGTAGCGTGCCCCGCAGCACTTGGGCCAGGTTCCGTACTTCCGCCGCGTCGATCGTTTCGAAGTGAGAGTTATGGCGCGTAGGCAGAATCCATGTTTCAAACGGAAACCGCGCGGCGAAGGGCTCCATCACCAGAAACCTGTCCGTTTCGGTTACCACGCGCGTCTGCCCCTTCGATTCCTGGCGGAGCATGTCGCAGAAGATGCAGCGTTCCTTGAACTGGTAGTAACGCGACGCGCCTTCGATCTCTTCTGTCACGCGCTTCGGCACAACGGGCAGCGCGATTAGCTGCGAATGCGCGTGCTCTTGAGTGGCGCCGGCCGCCTCGCCGTGATTCTTGAACAGCAAAATGTAGCGCAAGCGGCGATCGTTCTTGAGATCGGTCACCCGGCTGCGCCAAGCCCAGATCACGGCTTCCATCCGCCCTTCCCCCATAGTGGAAAGAGTTTCCGTATGGACGGGAGTTTCAATAATCACCTCATGCGCGCCCAGCCCATTCATCCTGTCGTAAAGGCCTTCGGCATCGCGGTCGTGCGAACCGTCAATTCCCAGGAGAGGAAATTTGTTCGGCACTACGCGCACCAGCCAGTTACTGCCCTCGCGGGCGGCGTACACTTCCGGCGCGGTCTTCGTTTCGTTTCCGGGGCAGAAGGGGCAGAACCGGTCCGTGAAAGGGGTAGCATGCTCGCGGCTGAAGTCGGAAGGGCGGCGCGCGCGGTCGGTCGCGATAATCACCCATCGTTCTGTGACCGGATCCTTGCGAAGTTCGGGCATGCTATTTGTTCCCGCTTGCGGCTAAGGCCGCGCGTTGCGACAAGTAGTCGGTAATTGCATCCGGCAGGGGAGGCATCGGCGCGATGCCGGTTCCCTCCAGACGCTTGTTCGCGAGCGCGGAGAACTTGGGCCGGCGCGCGGCCGTGCGGTACTCCCGTTCATTGGTCGGCTGCAATTCAGGCTGCAGTCCGGCTTTTTCGAAAATCAGCTTTGCGTATTGAAACCACGAGATCGGCGTACCGCCTCCCAGGTGAAATACGCCGCTTTGGTTGCGTTCCACCAAGTCGATTGTCTTCGCGGCAAGCCACGGCGCATAGGTTGGCGAAGCGACATGATCTTCCACGACGCGGATGGGCTGGCTTCCCGCCGCCAGGCGCAGCATCACTTCCAGAAAGTTGCCGCGATTGGTACGGATCCCCTGCGGCCCGAAGACGCCGGAGGTTCTGACGACCAGCGGACGCTCCAGATAGGCCTGCGCATAAAGCTCGCCGGCAAGTTTCGAAACGGCATACGCGCCGGTAGGATGAGTCGCGTCGGTTTCTTCGTAAGGACGGCCGAGCGTCCCATCGAAAACATAGTCTGTAGAGAAGTGGACCAACTGCGCGTCGGTATGCCTGCACGCCAGAGCCAGATTCCGGACACCCAGAGCGTTAGCCTGAAACGCGGCGGCGGGTTCCCGCTCGGCGACGTCCACCTGATTGTAAGCGGCGGCATTGAAGACCACCCCGGGGTCGAACCCGGCGATCGCGCGCTCCACCGCGGCGGCATCGGTAATATCAATAGCAACCCGCTCGTACCCTTTCACCTCAAAACCTCGCGTTTCGAGGTCCCGCGCCAGTTCCTGCCCCAACTGGCCGGAACTGCCGAAGACGACCGCCCTTTTGGACATAAAGCTCAGGATAGCGAATGAAGCGGCGCGTGGGGTTAGAGAAAGCGCTTGGCCAGGTTCAGCAGGTCCGGAAGACCGGTCAACGCGTGCTCCACTTCGAGCGTAGTGCGCCAGACCGTTCCTTCGGGCTGTGAGCGGGAAACCACGCCGAGCCAAAGCCTGTCCGGAGTATGGAGCTTCACAAGGGACAGTAAGGCAATTGGACGCGGAGATTGAAATTCCACAATGCGCGAATCGGGGTCCGCCAACGTAGTTTCAAAACCGAATGGTTTGTTGCACAGAACCGTCACCCGGACCTTCACCAGGCGCGGCCACCTACCAGCCAACCGGTACCGGCGGCAAATGCTAGCGCCAGAACCGCCAACAGCAGAGCCGGAAGCGATACCCGGGAGCGGCGGCGCCCAGCAGCGGCGGGCGGGATTGCAGTTGTAAATGCGGTCGCCCAGCGGTCAGGCGGCGCGGCCGGCGGCGGTTGGGGCAACCTGTGTACGGCGTTGGCAATCTGTTCCCGGCCGCGCTGGTCGGCAATGAAAATAATTCCTGAGTTTAGCCCGCTGGTGGACCGCATCAGCATTCCGCGAAGCGGCTCAGGGACTTCTTCCATCGACCGGTACACTTCCGGTTTCTCATCCCCGGCAGAGATCAGAATGGTGGAAGTCTTTAGCACGCCGGAACACTCCGTCTCTTCCCCTTCGTCGCACTGGGGACAGGCCTCCCACTCATCAGGATCGTAGGAGATGCGGCAGCGCGGGCAAATCACTGGATTACCGGTTCGCCTTGTTGAGCCGCGGCCACGCCGGCGGGTGCGGCCGCCGGCGCCCCGAAATGCTCCAGCATCACATGGATGAAACCCAAGGCAGCTTTCGAAAGAGCTTTATCCTTTCGGTACAGCAGACCCAGTTTGCGAATCATCGGTTCCGGGGCGAGCGGCAGCGCATGGATCTTTCCAGCCGCAATTTCTTCGTGGCAATTCGAAACCGCCAGAAACGAGATCCCCAGCCCCGCGATGACGAAGCGCTTCATCATCTCTGTCGAATCGAGCTCCATCGAGACATTCATCTGGTCTTCCACCGCCTCAAACCAATGATCCAGACGGGAGCGTGTGGTGCCGGATTTAGGAAGCAGCAGAGGATACGCGGCCGCCTGATGGGGCGTTAGCGACTGGCTTTTTGCCAGGGGATGCGCGGCGGGCAGAATCGCGCGGATTTCATCACGGTAGATATCCACCACCTGCACCCGCTTTTCCGGAATGGGCAGTTGCGTCAATCCGAAATCGGCGATGTTCTCCATCACGCCTTCCACCACGCGCCCGCCGAAAGAACGGTTCACTTGAAGTTGCACTGCGGGGAATTGTTTCTTGTATTCCGAAAACACTTGGGGAAGCACGTAGATACAGGTGGCCTCGTTGGCCGCGATAACCAGTTCCCCTCGAGGTACCAGTTCCAGTTCGTGTAAGGAATCCTGCGCGCGGCGGCGCAACTCCAGGATCTGTTCCGCATATTCGGAAAAGATCTTACCCGCCGTGGTAAGCGAAATCCGGCTGCCGAACCGCTCGAACAAGTCCGTCTTCAACTCCTGTTCCAACTGCCGGATCTGCGCGCTGATCGCAGGCTGGGTACGATAACAGGTCAGTGCCGCCTTGGAGAAGCTTTTTAGGCGCACGATTTCGAGGAAAGTGTGAAGTTGATCGAAATCCATAGGCGCACTGGCCGGACCAAGGGTTAGCGTTATTGTAGCAGTATGCGAATTGGTTCCTTGTATGTTGGGGCTGCGTTTGGGCACCGGCTATTCTCTGTATTGAAGGGGCCGCGGTCCCAGGATTGCCGCACGGCAAGGCTCGAACCATGATCGCCTGTCCGAAGAGTCTTTCGTGAAGCTTGCGGGCGCGTTCGCGCTTATTTTGACATTGCCGCTTTCAGGCCGGCTGCAGGCTCACTCAGGCAAGGATGTGCTGGTGGTGGTGAATGGGAAATCCCTCCTGTCGCGGCGCATCGGTGAGTATTATGTGAAAAAGCGCGAGGTGCCGCTTGCGCAAGTTTGCTATCTATCCACGCAGCCGGATGAAGCGATCACCCGCGAAACATATGACAGCGCGGTGGAACGGCCCATCGCGCAATTCCTTCGCAAGGGCGGGCTTGAAGACAAGGTGTTGTTTATGGTTACTACCGTGGGTGTACCTCTCAAGATCGCTGGCGTTGGAGGCGATAGTCTGCAAACGGACGCCGCGTCAGTGGATTCGGAACTGGCAGCGCTGTATGGCCGCATGCACGCGCATCCGTATCCCACGCGCGGCGCTGCCTTGAACCCGTATTTCCGGCATCTGGAGGAGCCCTTCGCGCATCCGAAGTTTCCCATCTACCTGGTAACCCGGCTGGCGGGATACTCCTTTGCGGATGTCCAGGGCCTGATCGATCACTCGCTTGCCGCGAGGGACCGGGGCACCTTTGTTTTCGATGCCCGCGCGGACAACAACACGGAAGGCAATGCCTGGCTGCGCAATGCGGCGCGTGCGCTTCCCAAAGAACGAGTGATGCTGGAAGACACCGGAACCGTTCTGTACGGGCTGAAGAACGTGATCGGTTACGCCTCCTGGGGCTCAAACGACCCCGACCGGCACAAACGCGATCTGGGCTTCAGTTGGTTGCCGGGCGCGATTTCAACGGAGTATGTTTCTACGAACGCGCGTAGCTTCGTCCGGCCGCCGGATTCCTGGAACATCGGGAACTGGAAGGACACCCAAACCTGGTTTGCCGGCTCGCCGCAGACCATGACGGCGGACTTGGTTCAAGAAGGGGTGACGGGCGCTTCCGGACACGTGTTCGAGCCGTTCCTCGAAGCCAACCCTCGTCCGGATTACCTGTTTCCGGCGTATTACAGCGGGCGGACATTGGGCGAGAGCTACTACGTATCGATGCCGGCCATTAGTTGGATGAACGTGGTGATCGGAGATCCGCTCTGCCGGATCCGGTGATGTTCGAGAAGGTTCTGGTGGCCAACCGCGGAGAAATCGCGGTACGGATCATCCGAACACTGAGGGAAATGGGGATTCGCCCGGTGGCCGTGTATGCCGGGGCGGACCGCACGGCGCTACACGTTCGGAAAGCGGATGAGGCCGTGGAAATTCCGCGCTATCTGGACGGGGAAGCGCTGATTGACGCGGCGCGGCGCCGAGGGGCACAGGCCATCCATCCCGGTTATGGATTCCTGAGCGAAAATGCCGCGTTCGCCGCAGCGTGCGAGAAGGCCGGAATTGTCTTCATCGGGCCGGGGCCGGAGGCGATCCGGCAGTTGGGTTCGAAAACGGGTGCGCGAGAGATTGCGCAGCGGGCCGGTGCCCCCGTGGTCCCCGGAACGCGCGAGGGTTTGACCGATCCGGCGGAAGCGCGCCACTTCGCGCGGGAGGCAGGCTACCCCGTGATGCTGAAAGCCGTGGCTGGCGGAGGCGGGAAAGGGATGCGCCGGGTGGATCGCGAAGAGGATCTGGAGAGTTCGTTTCGCAATGCATCGAGCGAAGCCGGCCGGGCATTTGGAGACGCCTCCGTATATGTCGAGAAGTTGATCGAGCATCCGCGGCACATTGAGATTCAGATCCTTGGCGACGCTTACGGGAACATGGTGCATCTTGGCGAGCGCGAGTGTTCCATCCAGCGGCGGCACCAAAAGGTGATTGAGGAATGCCCGTCGCCCCTGGTGGCCGCGCACCCCGGAATGCGGGATGCCATGGGCTCCGCGGCGGTTCGCATCGCCCGCATGGCTGGTTACACCAATGCGGGAACGGTCGAGTTTCTGGTTGATGGAAACCGCAATTTCTACTTCCTGGAAATGAACACGCGTTTGCAGGTGGAACATCCTGTTACGGAGCTGGTGACCGGGCTCGACCTGGTCCGGCTGCAAGTGGAGATTGCCGCTCGAAGCCCGCTGCCGTTCGGGCAGGACGCCGTGCGGTGGAACGGGGCGGCGGTGGAATGCCGGGTGTACGCCGAGGATCCGGAAAACCAGTTCTTTCCTTCTCCCGGCAAAATCACGTCGCTCGCTGAACCGGCAGGGCCGGGGGTGCGCCTCGATTCCGGGGTCTACGCGGGCTGGACCGTGCCCATCGATTATGACCCGATGCTGGCGAAATTGGCCGTGTGGGCGGGCACGCGCGATCACGCCATCGCGCGGAGCTTGCGCGCCATTGCCGAATACCATGTGGGCGGGATCGCGACCAATTTGGGCTTCTTCCGCGATTTGTTGCAAGACCCTGAATTCCGGGCCGCTCATTTGGAAACCGGCTTCCTGGACGGTTTTTTCGAGCGCCGTTCAAAGCGGGCGATATTGCCGGACGCGAATGCGGAACAGATCGCGCGGGCCCTCGGCAAGCGGGCTGCGGCGGAGGTCTCGGTGGCCCCACGCGAATCCGGCTGGCTCCGGGAAGGCCGGGAACAGATGCTGCGATGACGTTTGAGACCCGTGAGGTGGAACCGGGAGTCTTCCTAGTGCTGCGGGATGGTGTGGTCTACGAAGCGCGCATGGATGGCCAAATGGTGACCATCGCCGGCGTGAAGTATGCCATCGAAAACACAGATCCGCGAAAGTGGAATCCGGCGGCCAGGGGTGCCCGGACGCACGGGCGAATTACGCTGAAGGCCCCTATGCCGGGGAAAGTGGTGCGCGTGCTGGTGGCCGTGGGTGACGAAGTCGCGGCGGGGCAAGGCTTGGTGGTGATAGAAGCGATGAAGATGCAGAATGAACTGAAGACCACGCGGGCAGGGCGCGTCGTGACCGTAGCCGCGAAAGAGCACGATACAGTGGAAGCGGGCGCTGTGCTGGTTGTGGTCGAATAGAATATCATTGCTCAACAGTGAGTGTTGAGATATACTACTTTTATGGGATTGGCTAACCGAATAGAGATTGCGGCAGGCACTCCACGATTCTGGAAGCCCGCCACGAACCTGGTTCTTCTTAAGACGGGCGCGGATACTTTGTCCGACATGCGTCCGTTGCTGGCGCGTTTGGTGGAGGCTCTAGGAACCAATGCGGCGGCGCGATTGCTGGATGCCGACCGAGCGCAGGTATCCCGGTGGGGTTCCGGCCAGGAGCCCGTGAGCGCCGAAATGGGCCGGCGCATCGTAGACCTGCATGACATTCTGACGCGCATTGTCCGGGTTTTCGAACCGGAAGCCGCAGCCATGTGGCTCACCGGCTCCGAGCCGCTGCTGGGGGGCGCCCGGCCGATTGACGTGCTGGCGCTGGAAGGGGCCGCGCCGGTAATTCGCGCCATCGACGGCATTATGCAGGGCGCTTACTCGTAGTTGCTGATTTACCGCGTATTTCCCTACCTGGAAGGCGGAGACCCGCACCAGCCCGGTGGCGCGTTATACATTCCGCCTCAGCGAGGCGGACGAGTGGACAATCCGGGGCTCTATTCCGCTTTCTACGCGGGAGATTCCGAAGCGGGCGCGATTGCCGAAGCCTTTGGACGTTTCCCGGAATGGGGCGGGGCAATGCTGCGTTCCAGCCCCGATCTTCCCGGAAGCTTTCGCGCCATTGCCACCTACCGGCTCCCCGGCAATGCCGCTATTTGCAATCTGGACGATCCCGCGCAGTTAATCGGGCTCGGGCTGCGCCCTTCTCAAGTGGTCAGCCGCGACTATACGGTGACACGCGGATGGGCCCGGCGTATTTTTGAACAGGGGAAATGGGCGGGAGTCCGCTGGTGGTCCTATTACGATCCGCAGTGGTCCAGTTACGCGCTGTGGGATACGCATGAGTTGGCGCTGGAAGCCGTCCGGCCGCTGCGCCTGGATGACCGCGCTCTGATGGATGCCGCGCGTATCACGCTCCGGCGCGTGGTGGACGCGAAAAAACCGGCTGCACGTACAATGAAATGATGGCGCAGCCGGGATGTCCAGAGTGCCGGGGCACGGGTTGGAAGGTGGTAGAGCAGAACGAAATCTCCGGCGCCTCCCGATGCGATTGCGTGGGGCTCACGCGGGCCCGGAATCTGGAAGAGCGGTCTCAAATCCCCCCCCTTTACGCCAAGGCCTCAATCGATAATTTCGTCCTTCCGCGCGACAACTCCATAGCTCAGCGGCAACTCAAGGACGTGATGATCGAGATCCAAGGATTTCTCAAGTTCTACCCCAATGAGAAGACGCCCGGATTGCTCTTAATGGGAGATCCGGGCACAGGAAAAACTCATCTGGCGGTGGCGGCATTGCGAATCTTGCTGGCGCGCGGCCACGAAGGATTGTTCTTCGATTACCAGACCTTGCTGGACCGCATCCGTTCCGGATACAGCCAGGAATCAGGTACCAGTGACAAGGAAGCATACCGCTTTGCCCTCGACACCGAAATTCTGCTGCTGGACGATTTAGGCGCGCACCGCGTGACCGACTGGGTGGAAGACACGGTAACTTCTATCGTGACGCATCGATGCAACCACCGCAAAACGCTGATCGCCACAACCAACCTGACGGATGCCGAGCGGGCCTCCCCCAACGCCGGCAAAATCGATTACAGGATTTCTTTGGCGGACCGTATCGGACCAAGGGCTCGTTCGCGTCTGTTTGAAATGTGCAGGGTGATCCGCATGCCTCTGGTGGAAGACTACCGCATGCGCACGCCGTGAGAGTTGTTCTTCTCCTGATGTCGGCGGGCCTGAATGCATGGGCCCAACCCGCGCCCATGATGGAGTGCGTAGAATTCCCGTACCCGGACTTCCCCCGGCAATTGTGGGAGCGGGAGTTGGTATGGATGAAGAATGTAGGCGTCGGTTGCGTGGCGCTGCCGGCTGGTTCGGAATCCGAAATTCGTGCCGTACTGGTCCCGGTCCGAACGCTGGGGCTAAAAGCTTGGGTGCTTCAGGCGTTGCCGGAGAAGCAAGGAACCTTAGAGCCGCTGATGCAGGCACATGGGGGGCCGGTCGCGTGGGTGGGCCCGGGAGCGGTGCCTCAGCCCGTGGTACGTCTCTCCGCGCTTGACCCACACGCATTGTGGAAAAGCCGCGACGCGCTGGTTCAGCAAGCGGGCACTCTGCTGTGGACCCACGTGGAAAGCACGCTCACGCCCGAATTTCACCGCGGCGCAATCGCTTTCACGGGCGAAGAGCAGCCTTCGTTGAGCGCTCTGCGGCGGGAAACGCAATTGCTGAACTGTTGGGCGCCTATGATGGGGCAATTGGGCGTGGAGCAGCCCGTGCGGCCCGTCCTGGGCCAGTTGCCTCACTCCGTTTCGGCGCGCCAGCTTGTTTCAGCC
>JALYXI010000301.1 GCA_030947245.1 Acidobacteriota bacterium | reverse complement strand
TACCAGAAGGAGAGCTTGGCACGGTCGCTGGAAAAGGCGCACCGGCTTCTGAATTCCCCAGCCGCGAAAGCTTTCGATCTCTCGCTGGAGCCCGAAAAGAGCTTTGCGAGTTACAACACCGGGCGATTCGGACTTGGATGTTTGCTGGCGCGGCGTTTAGTGGAAGCCGGTGCACGCTTTATCGAGGTGACGACCGAATATATTCCTTTCCGTTACTGGGACACTCATGAAAACGGACATACCCGCGCGGAAGATATGAAGAGGGCGGTGGACGGTCCTATCTCGCAGCTCATTCTGGATCTGGAGCAGAGGGGTCTGCTTGACAGGACGTTGGTGGTCCTTGCAAGCGAGTTCGGCCGCGACATGATGGTGGAAGGTAAACCGGGCGCCACTGTGAAAGAGCAGGTCAAGCAGCCGGACGTGATGACGGAACCGAAGCACTATGGAATGCACCGTCATTTCACTGAAGCGTGCTCGGTCCTGATGTTTGGCGGTGGGGTGAAGCGAGGTCAGGTTTACGGACGAACTGCCGAAGAGCGGCCCTGCAGCATTACGGAAAATCCGGTGAGCATTGAAGATCTGCACGCCACCATCTACACGCTTCTTGGCATCCGCCCGGATACAGGTTACGAGACGGAAAAGCGGCCCTTTTATGTAACGCGGGACGGAAAAGGTAAGGCGGTTCCAGGGCTGATCGCGTAAACTGTTTGATTGTTGTGAGCTTTCAGACCATCCGGTCTTGAATTACCGGCGCGCGGATCAAGGGTGAGTGCGGGAGATGTAACATAAATCAACGGAATGGGAATCCTGCGGAATTGTCGCCGCGTGACGTTGGGCTTATTACTCTGTTGCATTTCCAGCAGCGCCGCAATCATCGTTCAGTATCAGGCTGCCAGCCTGGGCGGAAATCTGTACAGGTATACCTACTTCCCCAGCGGTTACTCCTTCAGTCCGAACCAGGATCTCGACATTCGCTTCGACCCTGCCCTGTATTCGAATCTGCTGAACGGTGTCGCGCCCGCGTCTTTCGATCTGGCTGTCTTTCAACCGAATAATCCTCCGGGAGCGCCCGGCGATTACGACCCTCTCGCACTAATAAACAATCCGCCGCTGACAGGCACATTCGCAATCAGCTTTACATATTTGGGAACTGGGGCGCCTGGGTCTCAGCCATTCTTCATCAATCAGTTCGATCCCGCCGGCAACTTAATCGCCCGAATCGATTCGGGCCGGACAGTGTCTTCCATCCCTGAACCCAGTTCGCTTGTTTTATTGCTTGCCGGCGTTGCCGCGCTCGTACACTGGCGGAAACGAATCGCATCCGTTCTTCATTAACACAGAACTGCCGGTCGAATAGGCCGAATGCAGCCGTTTGGCAGCGGAGAAAAATCATGTCGCGTGGCGTCAGCCGTCTCTTTGGAGCGCTTGTTCTTCTTGCGCCGGTCATCCCCGCTTTTGCCCAGGGGCTTACCGTCGGGAACTATAAACTGATTTCCGAAACTGTCATTACCCGAACCACATTCCGGTATTCCTATACCGCCGATGTTACCAATAACGGGCCAGCCGCAACGGGTATCAGCGCGACGGTCGCCAGCACATCCCCAACGACGGTGATCAACCAGAACTCGCTCACGTTCGGAAACGTTGCCGCGGGCGCGGTGGTCACAAGTGGCAATACCTTTACGTTCACTCAGGACCGCACGGTCCAATTCGATCTCGCCGCCCTTCACTGGACCGTTCAGTCCAGCACCGGGCCGCAGCCGCGGGTCGCCAACCCAGGGTCCAACCAATCGATCAGTCTGGGCGCAACCGTGCGTCTCAATGGCAGCGCCTCCACCGATCCGGGCGGCCGCGCGCTTACGTATTTGTGGTCCTTCGTCTCCTTTCCATCAACCCCACCGTAGCCGGATCCGCGTCCATCGATCTCTACGTCGCGGCCGGCGCCCAGATTACTGCGCAGCAGTATTACGTCCAGGGTCTCGCCGCAACCGGCACAGCCACCGTCACGGCATCCAGTCCGGGTTTAGACGATTGGGTGGCCACTATGACCTTGACTCCCTCGGCATTCGTTATTTTTCCCAACACGTTCACCGCGACCCATGGTGGGGCAAATGTCAGTTTGGCCGTCTCCGCCGTTCTGTTCGACCCCACGACGTTGCAGTCGTTGAGCGGAAACATCCGCGGCGGCTTCTCCGTGTCCGTACCGATTACCAGTAGTGATCCGGCGGTCGGCACGATCACAGTCTCCCCACTCATTTTCGGCGGCAACCAGGGCGGGCCGTCCACAGCCTTCATGCCGTTGACAACTGGAACATCGGTCATCACCGTGGGGACACCCGCCGGCTTCTCAGCACCCGGCAGCAAGGGCCAGGCGATCGCGAGTGTGAACTGAAACAGGGACCACGCGCCCATGTTCCGCGGCCGTTCCCTGCTTCGCCTCGGCTCGTTAAACCAAAATCATCGGTTGTTCAAAGGGCTACCTTCCGCAGGCGCAAGGCGTTGGCAATTACCGAGACGGAGCTGAAAGTCATCGCGGCGCTGGCAATCATCGGGCTAAGCAGAATTCCGAAAAATGGGTAAAGGATTCCGGCCGCAACCGGCACGCCCAACATGTTGTACAAGAACGCAAAGAGTAGATTCTGGCGAATATTACGCATGGTGGCGCGGCTCAGCCTAAGAGCGCGAACGATGCCACGCAGGTCGCCCTTCACCAGGGTCACGCCCGCGCTCTCCATAGCCACATCGGCGCCCGTTCCCATCGCAATGCCTACCTGCGCCTGTGCGAGCGCAGGTGCGTCATTTACACCATCTCCCGCCATGGCCACGACACGGCCTTCGCCTTGCAACTTCTTCACAGCTTCACTTTTCTGGTCTGGTAAAACGTCCGCCTGGATCTGATCGATCCCCAGTTGTTGCGCAACCGCCTGAGCCGTCTGGCGATTGTCGCCGGTGATCATTACGATTTTGATTTTCTCCGCGTGCAGCATGCGGATCGCTTCGGCCGTCGATGCCTTGACCGGATCAGAAACTCCGATCAGTCCGGCAGCGCGGCTATCCACAGCAACAAATAGTACCGTCTCACCTTTGGACCGCAGGTCGCCCAGCTTCGTTTGCAGCGGCTCTATGGAAATCGATTGCTCTTCAAGCAATTTCGCGTTCCCGACAACTACCTGATGGCCATCCACAGTGCCGCTTATTCCTTTGCCCGTAAACGACCGGAACCCACTAACCGGGACGAAGGCGATTCCCTTTTCCAGAGCGCCCTTTACGATTGACGCCGCCAGAGGATGTTCGCTTGCCTGCTCAAGGCTGCCCGTAAGGCGAAGCAGTTCCTCTTCAGAATGGCCGCCAACGCATAAGACTGTCGCCAGCCGGGGTTTGCCTTCGGTAAGGGTTCCCGTTTTGTCGACAATCAGCGTGTCAACTTTCTGCAAAGTCTCAAGCGCTTCCGCATTGCGAATCAGCACGCCCGCGGTTGCGCCTCTCCCCGTGCCGACCATGATGGACATGGGGGTCGCAAGACCCAGTGCGCAAGGACAGGCAATGATGAGAACTGCGACTGCGTTCACCAGCGCGTGAGCGAAGCGTGGCTCCGGACCGAAAAGGGCCCATAAAGCGAAAGTGATCACAGCCACACCGATTACGGCCGGCACAAAATACGAAGCTAC
>JALYXI010000280.1 GCA_030947245.1 Acidobacteriota bacterium | reverse complement strand
TTGTCTTCGATTCCCTCACGCGTTGCAGAGGCAGTGTGGCGAAGGTGCCGGGTTGGGCTGTCTACAACGACTCGAGCGGAATTGAATCCGGCCCGGGGAATCACTTCAATGCATTTGCGTTCCTCCTTCCACCCGATGATTTTGGCTCTTATGCGTTCCTGAATGATCCATCCGCCGTGCCATATATAACGCGCATTGCACAAGGCGAAACCATTGGCTTTCAGGTGGTCTCAACCGCGCCCGAACCCGGTACATTCGTTCTCCTGGGAACGACGCTAACAGTCGCCGGGTGCTGCTTCTCCTCCATGAAACGGCCCCGGCTCTGACAGGGTGCTGAGAAGGGCTATTTTGTTGCCCGTATGGTCAAAATACTAATCTGACGGGCGGCGAGCCGTATGCTGGAGTTTCGGCATGCAAGAGAACAAATGGGTGCGCTATTGGCTTATGTGACTGGGTTGGTGAACCAGCGTTTGCTTTTGCAAAACGAATATCTGATCGCTGAGAACCAGATCCTGCGGTCGCGTCTTCCGGCTCGGATCCGCCTCACCGACCCGCAACGGTTCACACTCGCCGAGATCGGCAAGCGCCTCGGACGGGTTCAACTCCGGCAAGTCGGCTGCGTGGCGAAACCAGATACGATCCTGGCCTGGTACCGCCGACTTGTCGCCCGCAAGTAAGCGCCTCATGAACCCCTCTGGCGCATAAAGCGTTAGGGGCTAATTCTGGATGGGTGAGAGACGGGCTACCGCGAAGCGGGGACCCAGCGATGCGGCGGAAGCGGTTAAGACCAAGCTGTGAACGTGACTGCCCGCCACCGAAGTCCCGCAGTGCGCCACCATATCCATCTCAAAGTAGCCAGGCGGCGGGTTTTTCCAATCTTGTAAGTTCGAACCGGGATGCTCTTCCGCAGGGGTGTATTGAGCGAGGACCGCCGCCGGCCTTGCTTGGCGCTGGCGCGTACCGGCCGCAAAAGGCGGTCAATCGTAGCGGTGATCAAGGTCAAGTATTTTTCCCTTTCGTATTGCCTCAGCAGAAAATGTTACCGCAGAGTAATTGTCATTGTCTGGCTCTCTGACGGGTTTGAGAGCGTTTTCTAATCCAAAGATGAGCCTGAAGACAAGGGTATCAGGCTGGGATCGATTCTCCTTTCGGTTTTGATTTGTTTTGATAGAGCAATCGCGCCAGGCTGCGGGAATGTGGGAATCGCGCCAGCGATTTTCCACAGCCCGTCATTTCCGCAGCCTTCTTTCTCATGCGGTCTTCCTGTGCTCGAACCCGGCGAATAGCTTCCACTTGGCTTCCTGCATTAGGATCGCGGCTCCGGTATCGGTATGGGTGCCGGCACGCCGTTCCAGTTCGTCGACGGTGAGATCCGGTTTGAGATAACCGGCGAGCCCGGGCAACTGGCGCAGCACTTCCCACGGTGTTGCATACCATCGAGAAATTCGCCTGGTTTTGCCGCGCCCATCGGTCCGCAGTTCCGGCACTCCGCACGGCCGGTGGAAGTTCAGATACGGATTGAAGTGCTCTTCATAGAAGCTATCGATGAGTTCCGCCTCTTCGGAAGCGATATGGCCGAAGCCCATATGCTTGCGCAGAACCGCACCGTTCTTTGTTTCCACCAAGCCGTTGTCATTGCAACGCCGCGGCCGCGATTTGGTCTGTTCGATCAGCAGCTTGTTCAGCATCCCGGCTACGTTGTGGTTAATGAATTCACTGCCGTTATCGGAATGGAACCCGCGGATCTGAAAAGGAAACTGCCGCAGCACGCCTGCCAGCACGGGCATGAGCCACGCTTCGGAGATCTGGGCCGTCGCCCCGCCACCTGCCATTGCGTACCTCATCGATGACATTGATGTAGTAGACGCCCTTCACTCCGTTCAGGTCGCCCTGATGAACGGTGTCCACCCGCAGATAACCGGGGCGTCCCTCCGGCTCGGGGCGCCGCCGCTCGCCAATGGAAACCTGCGTGGGCCGGGTCTTCTCGAAGTTCATGCGGCGCTCACGGTAAGCGCAAGTTGCTGGTGGAGCAGACCAAGTCCAGGCCGCGCCACAGCAATGATAACGGCTTGGCGGAGACGAAGAATGGGTGGGTCGTTCGCAAGCACATCGGGTATGGTCATATCGCCTCGGCGCATGCGGAAGCATTCGACCAGTTTTATCGCGACTGGTTCAACCCGTATCTGAACTTTCACCGGCCTTGCGGAGTGCCGGAGGGGATCGTGACAGCAAAAGGCAAACACAAGCGGGTCTATCGTTGGTATGCAACACCTTGGGAAATCCTGCGGCAGTTGCCAGGGTTGGCCGGCTTCCTTCCGTCGGACCTGACGGCGGACCACTTGCAGCAAACAGCGGCGGCGAAATCCGACACTCAAGCGGCTGCGGACATGCAGGAAGCTAAGCGCAAGCTGTTCGCGCATATGCATCACCAACGGAGCGCGTGATGAAATCCGGGAGGGCGGTGGATATCTATATTTCAAAAATAACCGCAAAAGAGGCCTCGCGGCGGCTCGCTTCGCTCCCACCTTCAGGCTCATTCTTCAATGAGAAAATGTAGTCTCCGGATCGATGAAGATGTCGATGAAGGAGCGCGGCATGCTTGAGCCCCGGTCCTGAGTTCACCAGCTTCGAACGCAAGCAAACGTCAGCGGCCCTGTCCCGAAACCGCGTGGCGCATGGCCGGTAACCCGCAAACTATCAGAGAAATCGAGCGCAGCTATTTGAAAAACAGTGGGAGCACAAACTCGACCAAAGTAACGAGATAAATAACTAATTGTAAATAGTTTCCGCGATATTATAATCGCGATATCTATATGTGATATTTATATTCTTGAGCGGTCCGCCGTGGATGGAGCAATGTTCTATAGCATAGACATGGGAAAATACAGTTCGGCCGAAATTACATCCGCAGACGGCCAAATCGCTCGCGATGTCTGATCGCGGTACTAGCCCGCACCGTATTGCCTCACTGGATGGGCTGCGGGCAATCGCGATTACGATGGTGGTGATCTCCCATCTTGTAGCGTTGCCGGCAATACCGAGCAGTACGATGGGTGACACCGGGGTCCGGATTTTTTTCGTGCTTTCCGGCTTTTTAATTACAACACTTTTGATTCAGGAGCACTCCAAAACCGGGCGGGTGGAGTTGCTGCGGTTTTATATTCGGCGCTGCTTCCGAATTTTCCCGGCATTTTATCTGTACCTTGGCGTGTTGAGCGTAGCAGGCGCCTCCGGGTGGATTATGCTCAGGCCTAACGATCTCGCAAAAGCGGCGTTTTATGTGGTTGACTACTGCCCGTGGGATTCGACCTCGAACTTTGTACGGCACATCTGGTCTCTCTCGGTCGAAGAGCAATTCTATTTGGTCTGGCCGGTCGCCTTCTGGGCTTGGGGCCAGGAACGCGCAAAGTGGGTTGCGGTGGGCTCGATCGTGCTCTCACCAGTGTGGCGGCTTCTGGTATTTCGTTTCCTTCCGGCCGCGGCGGTTACGATTGACCGGCGATTCGATTGCATAAGCGACGCTCTTGCTTCCGGATGTCTGCTGGCGTGCCTGAATTCCACCCTGGGCGGATCAGCGCGATACCGGACCGCGTTGGGCTCCCGCTGGGCGCACCTGCTCCCGGTGATGGTGCTTTGCGCCGCCTCTGTCAGCACGCATCCGCATGTGTACTACGGCTTCGCCGACTCAGTGATGAACCTGGGAACCGCGCTATATCTGCATCGGTGCATCCTGTTTCCGCCGCGCGTATTGAACCTGGGGGCGATCCGGCAAATCGGATTGATGAGCTATTCGATTTACCTATGGCAGCAGCTCTTTTGCTCGCCTCACGAGGGCATAACACGGCTGCCGGCACTGGTAGCGCTGGCCTTTACATTAGCAGCCGCATCTCTCTCGTACTACCTCATCGAAGGACCCGTCCAGCGTCTGGGGCGGCGGCTGACTAAAGCATCCGGGCTTCCCTCGCCTGTGGACTTAGTACGTCAAGCCCGCTGATCGCGCCAGGTGTTTAAGGACGCAGCGCTCAGCGGCAGCCTTGGAGGCCCTCCATAATAGCCATTCCGGTCCATCGCCGCCTTCAATTCCGGAACTCCGCCTAAGTCCTGAACTCGCCCCTGCCAGTCCATCCCCGCTTCGGCTTCGCGCGTCCGGTGGGCCTCCCACACCAGAATCGGGGCATACGGGTCCGCGCTGGCGAACCCCAGCACCGCCCCCGCCGCTCCCCGTTGCAGGGAAGCCCACAGGCAATCCGCGCGGCCGCACAATTCTCCCGCACCCGCGACGCCATGCAACAGCGCCGCCGCCACATTCGGGTGATCGATTTTCTCAGGAGGGTCGCGCAAAATTACGGGTAGCGCACTGCCGTCCGCTACCGCCCGCGCATACAGCGGCGCAGCGCCGCCATAACGAACCGGCATTCCGCAAATCACCGCCGCATATCCCAGATCCGCCGCCCGCTGGGCGAACGCCAGGCTTTCGCGAACCCCTTCCGCCGTAATATCGGCAAGTAGGGTTCGCCCTTCGGCGGCCCACTCCGCCACCAGCGCCCACAGGGTAACCCGCTCCTCATGCAACAACAGCGCTCCCTCGCCCCACGCGGTGCCTACCGCGTAGCCCGACAGCCCCGTTTTGTTCCATTTTTCCACGTTGTGCTGTACCTTGGCTTTGTACAGATCGCCCCGGTAATCGAACGGAGTCGCAATCGCGGCGTAAATGCCTGATAGTTTCATTTTCTGTCTTCTATGTTCTCTCTCGATCTTAAAAGCGCGCAAGACACGCGCGATCTCCTCATCGCCGAACTCCACGAAGCCGGTTCCAGCGGCATCATAGAACTCAGCGACTCTCAACTCCGCGCCTTCTTCGATGACGACCGCGCGGCATCGCGTTTACAGAATCGCTTCGGCGGCATTTCGCAACCGGCCGACACGCGCGACTGGATCTCCGAAGCACAGCAAAGTCTTCAACCCCAGTTGGTGGGCGGGAAGTTCTTCCTGGTTCCCGAATGGCGAACGGAGGAACCCACGCCACCCGGCCGCTTCCGCATTGAAGTGAACAACGGGCTCGCCTTCG
>JALYXI010000215.1 GCA_030947245.1 Acidobacteriota bacterium | reverse complement strand
TTTTCCGGTAAACAGCCGAAGCGCTTTGCGCGTCAGCTAATTAGATGATAAGCCAGAAGTACCGTCTCAGCGCCGGGCTTTCCGTTTCTTTCCCTTTACATGCGTCCTATTAGATCCGCTGCGGCGTTCGTATTGATCTGCGCTCTGCTATTGCCGCTTTCGCCACTGACGGCGCGCACGCGGAAAGGGGACCGGTTGCTGTCCCAGGGGCGCGCCGCCGAAGCCCGCGGGGAGTTGGACAAGGCTCTGGAACTGGATGAAACGGCGCTTAGTGAAGATCCGACCGACACGCTCTATCAGTTGGAAACGCGCCGGGTCCGTTTCAATACGGCGGCCCGGCACCTGAAGACGGGGCAGAAGATACGGTCCGAAGGCAATCTCTCCGAAGCGCTGGTGGAGTTCAACCGGGCTTATGCGATCGATCCTGCGTCGCCCGCGGCGCAGCAGGAGATCCGGCGGACGAAGACCATGATCGAACGGGAGAAAAAGCGGATCGAGAATGCCCAACCGGGCGCGCCGCCGCCCGACCCGGAAGAGCGGGGGCTGACTCCCGTGCAGGAAGCAAAGAGGATGTCGCTCGACCGCATCGCTTCGCTCGGGGCCGTCCCGGAACTGAAGCCGCTGAATCCGCAGCCCATCAATCTGAAAATGAACAACCAGAAACCCCGCGTGCTGTTCGAAACGGTGGGGAAACTGGCGGGCATCAACGTCCTATTCGATCCCGATTACGATCAGCAGAATACAGTGCACACGCAATCGGTGGAGCTGACGAATTCCACGTTGGAACAATCGCTGGATTACCTGTCGCTGCTCACCAAATCGTTCTGGAAGCCGCTTTCCGCCAACGCCATCTTCGTAACGCTGGACAACGTGCAAAAGCGGCGTGAAATGGAAGAGCAGGTGGTGAAGGTGTTTTACCTGAACAACATCACCAACGTGACGGAACTTCAGGAAGTGATCACCACGCTTCGCACGGTTACTGAAATTTCGAAAATCTATCAGTATACGGCGCAAAATGCGCTGGTGATCCGGGCGGAAGCGGATCGCATGCTGCTGGCCGAGAAGATTATCGCCGATCTCGATAAGCCCAGGTCCGAAGTAGTGGTGGATGTGATTGTGATGGAAGTGCGCAAGGACCGGGTACGCAACCTGGGGGCGCAGATTGCAAACGGCGGCCTAAGCGTGACCGGTGTCTTCAATCCGCGTTCCGTCCTGCAGAGCGGTACAGCGAATAGCAGCACCACGAACGCTTCGGCGGGGATAGGAGCGGGAACTCAGAACACCACGACCACCACTACAACGACCAACTCATCGGTCACGCTGAACAATCTGAAAAATATCCGGTCGAGCGATTACTCCATCACCGGCATACCGGGCGGGTTTATTGAAGCGCTGCTGGCGGACACGGGCACAAAGGTGCTCCAATCGCCTCAGTTGCGGGCGGTGGACAACGTCAAGGTCAGTCTGCATATCGGGGACAAAGTGCCCACGGCTTCCGGAAGTTTCGGCTCGGGAATCGGCGGTGTCGGCGTGGGCGTCAGCCCGCTGGTGCAGACGCAATTCACGTACATTGAGACGGGCGTGAACATGGACATGCTGCCTCACGTTCACGACGCGAATCAGGTTTCACTGCATATTGAAATCGATATCTCGCAGGTGACCGGCTACCGGGATGTGGGCGGAATTTCTCAGCCGATCATCAGCCAGCGCAAGGTGGCGCAGGACATCCGGACCGAAGACGGCGAGATCAATCTGCTGGGCGGGTTGATTCAGGAGCAGGATTCGAAGACCGTGCAGGGGTTGCCCGGCCTTTCCCAGATTCCGCTGTTGCGGCGCCTCTTCACGGATGAAAAGATAGAAAAATCGCAGACGGAGTTGCTGATTACGCTGATTCCTCATATCGTGCGCTCGCCCGATCTGACGGAGGCCAATTTGATGGGCGTGGCCAGTGGAACCGGTACGGTTGTGCGCGTGCTGCGGAATCCGGCTCCCGCTTCTGCGGCGCCTTCCCAGACGAACCCGGCTCCGGCGAATGCGGCGCCCGTTTTGCGGCCTCCCGTGGCCGGAACGCCCGGTTCTGCGCCACCCCCTAGCCCTGCCCCGGCTGCTATCCCGCCAGCCCCGGCAAATCCGGTCCCGGCTACGGTTTCGTTCTTGCCGGCCCAACTCGACACCCAGTTAAGCGGCGCGGCTACCGTGGTTCTGAGGGTGAACAACGTGACAGACCTGAACGCCTTGAGCGCGCAACTGAAGTTCGATCCGAAGATTCTGCGCATTAACAACGTTGTGGCGGGCGATTTGATTCAACAAACCGGTCCCCCGCTGAATCCGTCACAGAACATTTTGAACGACGTGGGGGAAGCTACCTTCTCCGTGGCCCGGGATCCCAAGGGTCCCGGCGCCTCGGGTTCGGGCGGGCTGGTCTCCATCACGTTCCAGGCTGTGGGGCGGGGAACCACCACCGTTACGCTGCCCCAGTTGATGCTGAAAAACACGCCGGGCCAGCCGGTTGCAACCAACACTCCGGTGCTGACCGTCAACGTGAAATAGAATGCTCCGCCAAGCCACAGAATCCGGGATCCGATCGAGACGCGGTCTTACTCTGATCGAGTTGATTGTGGCGTTTACTCTGATGCTTCTGCTTACCACGATGGCCGTGCCGCTGGCGAGATCGCGCGTCCGCCGCAACCGCGAGCGCGACCTTCGCGTGGCGCTGCACGAAATGCGCGGAGCCATAGACAAATATAAAGACAAGTGCGATGCCGGGCAGTTGGGCATTCAAAAGCAGGACGCGCAATGCTATCCGGAGAATTTGGATGCGCTTGTGGAAGGCGTAAAAGGCTCCGGCCAGAATGCCGATACCAAACTGAAGTTTCTCAGGCGCATTCCGCTCGATCCCCTCACAAACAAGCGCGAGTGGGGCGTCCGCAGTATGCAGGACGATCCCAAGGGCCAGGGCGGCGGTGGCCAGAATGTGTTCGATGTTTTCACCAAGAGCAGTGAGAAATCGGGAGATGGGACGCCCTACTCGGAATGGTGAAACGTATTCGCAATTCACGCGGCTTTACGCTGATCGAGATCATGATCGTAATGGCGATCGTGGTGATTTTGATTGCCGTTGCGATTCCTTACTATCAGAAATCCGTGATCCGCGCGAAAGAAAGCGTTCTGCGGAACAACCTCTTCACCATGCGCACCGTAATTGACGAATACAGCTACGACAAACAAAAGGCCCCCCAATCTTTGCAGGACCTGGTGACGGACGGTTATTTGCGCGACATTCCCCGGGACCCGATTACCGGAAACAACACGAGCTGGAAAGTGATTCAAGAAGATGCCGGACAGGCGGTGAACACGAGCGAGCCCGGAGTTTTCGACATTCGCAGCGGATCGGATAAAATGAGTCTCGATGGCACTCAATATTCGGAATGGTGAAAGATTAACCGGTCTATTCATTCATTTCTTTGTTTTATTTGCCGCACTGATTCTCTTCCTTTCGGCTACAGCCTTTGGGCAGACTCCGCCTATTACCTGTTCCACAGCCGCTACAAACTTAACCGACCGCTCGGAAGGACTCGCTGAACCGGTCGGTACGATCCTTCTGAATTGTTCCGGCGGCGCAGCCGGGCAGCAAGTCACGGCCAACCTTACGCTTTCTTTGAATGTTGCTATAACAAACCGGATCAATGCGGCGGGCAATCCGGATATATCGCTGACTGCCGATACGGGCACGGGACCGGCTCCGGTAGGAAATGCGCCGATCCTTCCCCTGGGGAATACGGTGTCGTTCAACGGGATTGCTTTCACCGTTCCGGCTGCGCGAGCGCTCACATTGCGCATTTCGAACTTGAGGGCCGCGGCGGGCCAACAGGCGGTGTTTGCCGCGCTCTCTTCCACCGCGCTCTCACTGAATGCGGCCAGCGTGGCCGTTGCAATGCCGGCTCCGGGACTGCTCAGCATCGCCGGTTCCACCAGCATCACCTGCACCGGGTCGCCGCTTCCCGCAACGATGGATCTGCCGGGCTTCTTCGCAGCCGGAACGCGGTTTACTTCCATGCGCGTGACAGAAGGCTTTGGCAACGCATTCGTACCGAAGGATGCCGTGTCGGATACGGGCACCCGTATTCTGGTGAGCTACTCCGGCTTTCCGGCGGGCGCGCGCGTGTTCCTGCCTGACTTCGTGGCGGGAAACAGCGTCACCGCGAACGGCGCGCAGCCCACTGCGGGGGGCGATCTGGGCGGCCTTCAATCCGGCGGATCTTATGCTCCCAGCGCTACCGGCTCTCTTCTGCTGGCGCGGGTTACGGGCTCCGACGCGAAAGGAGCGGGCGGCGCTCCGCTGGCCGGCGCAGCTGCATTCACCACCTTGACCCCGCTTACTTCCGCTTCGGAACTGCCGCTGGTAAACGGGGCCGGTATCGCGGTCTATGAAGTGATCGACGCCAATCCGTCGATTCAGGAAAGCGCGCAGTTCCCTAC
>JALYXI010000213.1 GCA_030947245.1 Acidobacteriota bacterium | reverse complement strand
ATCGATTACGCCCGCTTTCGTAAACCCGTTCGCCCCGGAGACCAGCTCCGGATGGAGCTTACCGTCCTGAAACGCAAAGGCACGGTAGCCAAGATGGCGGGCCGCGCCACCGTGGAAGGCGTTCTGGTGGCCGAAGCTGAAGTAATGTGCAAGCTCGAACGCAAGGAACAGCAGCTCTGATTCACGCCACCGCCCTAATTGATCCTGCTGCCCGCATTTCGGAATCGGCCGAGATTGGTCCGGGTTGCATCATAGGCGCCGAAGTGGAAGTCGGCCCGCGTACCCGTCTGATGGCGAACATCTATTGCGAAGGCCCCACCTGGATCGGCGCGGACAATACGTTTTTCCCCTACACCACCGTCGGTGTGGCGCCCCAGGACAAAAAATATCTCGGCGAACGCGCCGAAACCCGCATCGGCGACCGAAATTCCGTGCGCGAGTTCGTCACGATTCATCGCGGTACGGAAGGCGGAGGGCTTCTAACCCGCATCGGCGATGACAACCTGCTGATGGCTTACGTACACGTCGCCCACGATTGCCTGGTGGGCAGCCACGCCATTCTGGCGAATGCAGTGACACTCGCCGGACACGTGGAAGTGCATGACTGGGCTTCGGTAGGCGCGTTCTCTGGAATTCATCAGTTCTGCCGGGTCGGCCGCCACTCTTTCATCGGCGGGTACAGTGTAGTCACGCAGGACGTGATGCCGTACTCCACAACCGTGGCGGATCGCGATATCGGGGTGTTCGGGGCAAACCGGGTAGGGCTCGAGCGGCGCCGTATTTCAAACGAAGTGATCGAGAACCTGCAGACTGCTTTTCGCTTCCTTACCCGCGCCGGGCTGAACACCACGCAAGCCTGCGCCCGTATTCGTGAAGAGTTGCCGGAGAGCCCGGAGCTGGCGGAACTGCTCGAATTCATCGCGAGTTCGAAGCGCGGCGTCATCAAAGGAAAAGGTTAAACTGCCGCGATGAAATACGGCATCATTGCCGGCAGTGGCCGTTTTCCTGTGCTGGCCCTTGAATCGGTCCGTGCGATGGGCGACGAAGCGGTCGTAATCGCCATTCGGGAAGAAGCTGCGCCGGAAATCGAGCAGCTCGCCCATAAGTGCTACTGGATCTCGCTTGGCGAACTGAGCCGCCTAATTGAAATCTGCCATGCTGAACAACTGAGCCAGGTCATGATGGCCGGGCAGGTGAAGCATGCGAAGATCTTCTCATCGATAAAGCCCGATTGGCGTCTATTTAAGGTACTCGCTTCGCTTCCACGCAAGAATACTGACGGACTGATCGGCGCGGTCGCCAAAGTCCTCTCGGAGGAAGGGATTGAGCTGGCAGACTCCACTACTCTTCTGAAGCCGCTCCTGGCGCCTTCCGGCACGCTCACCCGCCGCAAGCCCGACGCCGAAGAACAGAGCCATATCGGTTATGGCCGCAAGATCGCCCATGCGCTCGCGAGCTTTGACCTGGGCCAAAGCGTCGCCATCGCGGGCAGGGCTTGTGTGGCCCTGGAAGCGATGGAAGGAACGGACGCTATGCTTCGCCGCGCGGCAACTCTGGCAAATGGCAGGCCATTGACGCTGGTGAAAGCCGCCAGCCGCCGCGGCCACTTGCTCTTTGACGTTCCCGTTGTGGGCCTGGATACTATCGCTGTCATGCGCGAAACCAACGCCACCGCCTGCGCCATTGATGCTGGCCGCACGCTGCTTCTGGACCGGGCCGAACTGATTGAGTGCGCCAACGACGCAAACATCAGTATCACGGCGGGCGAGCCGCAGGATGTCTGAGACCCTACGCATCGCGGTTGTCGGTGCCGGACAGTTCGGACAGAATCACCTCCGGGTCGTCAAAGAGTCTCCCCATGCCGAGCTCGTTGCTGTTGTCGATCCCGATCTCACCCGCGCCGGTTCGCACGGCGTCCCCGGATTCGCGAGTATCGCGGATCTTTTAGGCTTGGCCGACGCCGCTATTATCTCCGCGCCCACAGTCTTCCACGCCGATCTGGGTTGCGCCCTAATGGAGGCGGGTCTCGATGTTCTGGTGGAGAAGCCTCTCGCTTCCGACCTCGCCTCCGCCGATCGCTTGCTTCAAACCGCGGCTTATTACAACCGCATTCTACAGGTTGGCCATCTGGAGCGGTTCAATCCGGCCGTTGTTGCGCTTGAAGCAGTCGCGACCCATCCTCTCTTCTTTGAGATTCATCGAATGAGTGTTTTCAGCCCGCGCAGCCTGGATGTGGATGTCGTGCTGGATCTAATGATCCATGACCTCGACATCGTCCTCGCTCTGACCCGCGGCCCGCTTGAGGAACT
>JALYXI010000208.1 GCA_030947245.1 Acidobacteriota bacterium | reverse complement strand
GGTTTCCAGAACGTAACACTGAATCAGAGCGCTGCCGAAGCGCAAATTGCCGCGAACCAGGCGCCTGAACCGGCTGCCGCACCCGAAAACGCTACTGCCAGCGAGGCTTTTGTCGTCAATGGCAGTCTCACTCAGGGGCTCTCCCAAGCCCGCCCCGAAGACACGTTTGCACGCGGCCTTGAAGCAGGCAACGGCCAGCAAAATCCCTTCGGTGAAGGGGGCGCGCGCTCTGCGCAGGCGGGGCCCGGAGGCTTCGGCGGCGGCCGTGGCGGCGGTGGTTTTGGTGGAGGTGGTGGCGGATTTGGCGGCGGTGGCCGAGGCGGCCCCGGCGGTCAGCGGCAGCGCGGTCCTCGGCCCGGCACAAATGCCAACTTCGGCAATCGTTCGGCCAGAAATCGCAACGCTCTTCGAGGCGCCGCCTTTTTCACCATCGGCAATTCCGCCTTGAATGCGCGGCAGTACTCCCTTACCGGCCAGGACGTTCTCAAGCCGTCTTACGGCTCCGCTCGGTTCGGCCTCTCCGCCGGTGGAGCCCTGAACATCCCTCATGTCATTCACAGTGACCAGACCTTCTTCTTCCTGAACTATTCCGGCGCCCGCAGCCGCGCCCCATATGACGCTTTCGCCACGCTTCCCACGGACCGCGAACGCGCGGGCGATTTCTCCCAATCCGTCACCACCGCCCCGGTAACCATTTACGATCCCCGCACTAACCAGCCCTTCCCCGGGAACGTCATCCCAACCTCCCGCCTGGATCCGACAGCGCTTCGCCTCCTCTCCTATATCCCTCGCGCGAACCAGCCGGGTACGGTGCAGAATTATCAGATTGTCGAGTCCGTTCCGCAAAATACGGACAATCTGAACCTGCGCATAAATCGTCCGCTCACCAAAAAGGATCAGCTCAACGCCAATATCAACCTGCAGAATCGGGACGCCCGCACTGCCCAACTCTTTGGCTACTCGGATCGGGTGACCGGCTTCGGTTTGAGTTCCAGTGTCGGCTGGACCCACACCTTCGGGGCGCGCCTGCTCAACAATCTTACTGTCAATTTCAGCCGTAACCGCAATACAACCGACGCCGCTTTCTCTTATGGCCCGGATGTGGCCGCGCTGGTCGGCATCAATGGAACCTCGCGCGATCCAATCAATTTCGGTCCGCCGAATCTTACATTTACCAATTACGGCGGCCTGAACGACGCCAGCCCGGTACTGAGCCGCAATCAGACCGCGGGCTTGAGCGACGGACTGACCATCGTTCGCGGGCGCCATACATTTGTGACCGGGGGGGAGTATCGCAGGCAGCAGTTCAACCTCCGCACGGATTCGAACGCCCGCGGAACCTACTCCTTCTCCGGCCTTTTGACCAGCGCTTTCGACGCCAGCGGACAACCGCTTCCCAATACCGGTTACGATTTCGCCGATTACCTGCTCGGTCTGCCCCAATCGAGCTCCGTCCGCTTCGGAACGAATTCGAACTACTTTCGCGGCTCCGTGTACAACGCCTACGTGACTGATGACTGGAAAGTCCGGCCCAACCTGACCTTCAATCTAGGCGTGCGGTATGAATACTTCACGCCCTTCCATGAGAAGTACGGTCATATCGCGAACCTGGATATCGCGCCCGGATTCACGGGCGTCGCCGTCGTCACACCCGGAGCTATCGGTCCGTACACCGGCAAGTTCCCCGATGGGCTTATCAATCCCGAGAAGAACAACTTCTCGCCGCGCCTGGCAACCGCCTGGCGTCCCTGGGCCAAGAAGCAAACGCTCATTCGCGCGGGCTACAGCATCTTCTATAACGGCGCGATCTACACTCAGTTCGTCAACCGTCTGGCCTCGCAGCCGCCTTTCGCCAAATCGGCGGCGCTCACCACCAGCCTCGCGCAGCCGCTGACCATCGAAAACGGTTTCGCGCTCACCCCCGCGGAGTCCATCACCAACACCTACGCCATCGATAAGAATTACCGGCTCGGCTACATCCAAACCTGGAATGTATCGGTCCAGCAGACTCTGCCTCACGCATTGGTTCTGGAACTGGGCTATCTCGGCACCAAGGGCACCCGCCTCGATATCCAGCGGCTTCCCAACCGTTCCGCCCCGGGCTCGCCGCTTACCAGCGAGCAGCGCCGCCAGATCGGTAATGCCGTGGGTTTCACATACGACACGTCGGATGGCAACTCCATCTACCACGCGCTGCAGGTCCGCTTTACCCGGCGCTTTTCACGCGGCATTTCCGCCAATGCGCTGTACACGTTCTCAAAATCGATCGACGATGCGTCCACAATTGGGAATGGCGGGACCGTCGTCGCCCAGAATGACCAGGACATCAGCGCGGAGCGCGGCCTTTCCAGCTTCGACCAGCGCCACGTCTTGAATCTGTTCTTCATTTACAGCTCGCCATTCGGAGAGAACGGCGTCATCAAAACTTCGGGCTGGAAAGACAAATTGCTCAAAGATTGGCAGTTCACCGGCGGCGTGAATGCCGCTTCCGGACTTCCCTTCACGGCGCGCGTCCTGGGCAACCTGTCCAACGTCGGTGGCACCGGCGCCGTCGGCAGCGGCCGCGCCAACGCCACCGGGCTCCCGATTAGTTCCGGCGTCGGCCTCTTCAACTTGGCCGCGTTCACCATCCCGCAGGCCGGTCAATACGGCAACGCGGGCCGCAACACCATCATCGGACCCTCCCGTCTCACCATGAATTTGGGCTTTGGCCGTTCCTTCCGCGTGCATGATGACCGCAAGCGCCTTGAAATCCGCATCGAAAGCAACAACCTGACCAACAGCCCCAATATCGTCAGCTTCAACACCGTCGTGAATGCCTCAAACTACGGCCTCCCGCTTGCCGTGAACGGGATGCGCACGGTCACCGCCACGGCACGGCTCCGGTTCTAATCCATGTTTAAGCTGCTTCCGCTCTTCTTTCTCGCTTTTCAGCAGGACGTTACTTTCAAGTCCACCAGTAACCTGGTGATCTTCGACGTGACGGTTCGTGACAAATCCGGCAAAGAGATCACCAATCTCGAAAAGTCGGACTTCATCCTGCTGGAGGATGGGAAACCGCAGGCCATCTCCGTTTTTGAACTCCAACGGCTCGGCGGAAATGCCCCGGCCGCTGCGCCCGTCACCGCAACCGCAGCCAAGGCAACCGTTGCCGGACGCCAGCAGACTATCACCACCACGCCGGGCCGCGTGCAATACCAGGACCGCCGCCTGATGGTAATGCTGTTCGACTTCAGTTCTATGAAGCCCGCCGAACAATTGCGCGCTCAGGATTCCGCTCTTCAGTTCGTTTCGAATAAAATGACCTCTTCCGATCTGGTCTCCATCATGACCTTCAGCTCATCGCTGCAGGTTGCGCAGGACTTCACGGATGACCGCGACCGCCTCACCGAGGTCCTGAAAGGCTTCCCCATTGGCCGCGCAAGCGATCTCGCCGTGGATGGCGGCGACGGTGATGACAACAGCGGCGAGGATACCGGGGCGGCCTTCAACGCGGATGAAACCGAGTTCAACATCTTCAATACAGACCGGAAGCTCAGCGCGCTCGAAAGCGCCGCCAAGATGCTGGCAGCGTTGCCGGAGAAAAAGGCCATGCTCTATTTTTCGAGTGGCATCTCAAAATCTGGAGTGGAAAATCAGTCACAGCTTCGTTCCACCATCAACGCCGCGGTGCGGGCGAATGTTGCTTTCTATCCCATCGATTCGCGCGGCTTGACCGCACTTCCGCCGGGAGGCGATGCCAGCTCCGCGATGACGCGCGGCAACAGCATGTTCACCGGCGGCGCGCAATCCGGCCAGAAGAACAAGTTCAACGATCAGCAGGAGACCCTTGTCTCTCTTGCCGCCGATACGGGCGGAAAGGCCTTCCTGGACAACAACGATCTCACCCTGGGCATAACGGAAGCCCAGAATGATGTGAAGAGTTACTACATCCTCGGCTTCTACTCGGACAACGGCAAACAGGATGGCAAATTCCGGCGCATCCAGATCAAGCTCAAGAACAACCTGAGCGCGAAGATCGACTACCGCTCCGGCTATTTCGGCCCCAAGACATTCGCGAAATTCACCTCCGGCGATAAAGAGAATCAATTGGAAGAAGCCCTGATGCTGGGCGATCCCGTGACCGATCTTCCTCTCGCCGTGGAGACGGATTACTTCAGGCTGGGGAAGAACAATTACTTCGTTCCGGTGGCGCTCAAGATCCCGGGCTCCTCGGTCACGCTGGGCAGGAAAGATACTGAGTTCGATTTCATT
>JALYXI010000196.1 GCA_030947245.1 Acidobacteriota bacterium | reverse complement strand
GTTCGATAAAGTCCTTATCGCCCGCGCCGTAGCCCACGCTGCTTATTGTCATGGCGGGCATGGAACCGAAGTCCTGGGCAAGAGCGGCAACTACAGCCGCGCCTGTGGGCGTGGTCAGTTCCACTGCGGGGCCGCGCGCGTATACCGGCTTACCCATCAACAGCGCGGCGGTTGCGGGAGCCGGAACCGGCAGAACGCCGTGTTCCGAGTTCACGGTTCCACTACCCACATTAATGGGCGAGCACACAATCCGCTGGATGCCGAGCAACTGGAATCCCAGGCATGCGCCCACGATATCGGCAATGGAATCCACGGCGCCCACTTCGTGAAAATGAACTTTTTCGAGCGTTTGCCGGTGAATGCCGGATTCCGCTTCCGCCAGCTTCTGAAACACCGCCGAAGCCGTGCCTTTCACCACGCCCGGCAGTTCCGCGGCTTCAATCATCTTCAGGATGCCGCCCAGATGCCTGTGCTTCGGCGCGTCCTTTACGGTGACGCGAAACTTGGTTGCGCCAATATCCCTGCGCTTCGTTTTTTCGAAAACGATTTCGGCGTGCGGATCGAGCGAGCGCAGGGCATCTCCCAACACCTGAGTGTCAGCCCCCGCATCCGCCAGGGCGCCCACCAGCATGTCGCCGCTGACCCCGGAAAACGCGTCGAGATAACAAATTTTCGTCAACATTCAATTATAGGGGTTCGAATGGAATAGACTGTCCCGCATGGACCAGAACCGACGCCGATTCCTCGCTTTCTTAGCGGCAAGTCCGCTCTTGAAGGCGCAAGAAAAGGCCAGCGTGATCGCAAAGCCGGAAGATGCGATCAACGTTCTCGAATTCGAAGCTGCCGCTCAGCAGGCGCTTCCTCCCGCGCATTTCGGCTATCTTTCAACCGGCGTAGACGCGGACGCGACGCTGCACGCGAATCGCGACGCGTTTGAGCGCATCCAGTTACGGCCCCGCCGGCTTCGCGACATCACGAAAATCGACATGCGCACGGAGTTGTTCGGGACAACCTGGGACACTCCGGTTGCGCTTGCGCCCATTGGCAACCAGAAGGCGTTCAACGCGGAAGGGGAACTTCCCGTGGCCCGCGCGGCACGAGCGAAACGCAGCTTACAGGTCCTTTCCACCGCCGCAAACACGTCCGTAGAAGAGATTGGCCGGACACTCGGCCGCGCGCCCTGGTTCCAGTTATACCCGACCTCGCGCTTTGAGAACACGGAAAAGCTGGTGCGCCGGGCCGAAGCCGCCGGATGTCCCGTGATTGCTCTGACAATCGACACGCAAGCGGGCCGTCACACAGAAACGCTGGATCGTTTTAAGAGGCTGGATAGCCGTCCGTGCGCGAGCTGCCATGGCACAAAGCGGGAAGATTTCTACCGCCGCAAGCCCATGTTCGAAGGGTTGGTTGTCGCCGGGGTGACCACCAACGGTCCCGCGCTCACCTGGGCAGACGTGCGGAAACTCAAGAAAATGACGTCCATGAAGTTTCTGATCAAGGGAATCGAGGTGGCCGAAGATGCGAGGCTGTGCCTCGAAAACGGACTGGACGGAATCATTGTTTCGAACCACGGAGGCCGCGCCGAAGAGAGCGGGCGAGCCACGGTCGATTGCCTCCCGGAGGTGGTTGCCGCCGTGGGAAACAAGATTCCGGTAATGATCGATGGCGGCTTCCGGCGCGGCACCGATATCTTCAAAGCACTGGCCCTGGGCGCGCGAGCCGTGTTTATCGGGAGGCCCTACGTGTGGGCCTCAGCTGCATTCGGCCAGGCCGGGGTGGAACGCGTGATCACGATGTTGAACGGAGAACTCGAACTGGTGATGAAGCAGTGCGGTACAAGGTCGATTGCCGAAGTAAGTCGCGACTTCATTCGCTACCGGGACGCAACTGCGCCGAATCACAGCTAGCTGTTATCCTCGAAGATTCGAATTCATGCCAACAAAAACTCCCATCACAGTGGCCCACGGGGACGGAATCGGTCCCGAAATTATGGAGGCGACGCTCCACATTATTCAGTCCGGCGGGGCGGCTCTCGACATCGAGACTATCGACATCGGCGAGAAGGTGTACCTGAGCGGCAATACCGCCGGCATAGCCGATAGCTCGTGGGAATCGCTGCGCCGCACGAAGGTGTTTCTGAAAGCGCCCATCACCACGCCCCAGGGCGGCGGTTTTAAGAGCCTGAACGTGACAACGCGCAAGCGCCTGGGCCTGTATGCGAACGTGCGGCCCTGCGTTTCCTACCATCCTTTTGTCGACACCAAGCATCCCGTGATGGACGTGGTGATCGTGCGCGAAAACGAAGAGGATCTCTACGCGGGAATTGAATATCAGCTCTCTCCCGACGTGATGGAGTGCTTGAAGCTGATTTCACGACCGGGATCTGAAAAAATCGTCCGGTTCGCGTTCGAATACGCCAAGCTGAACAACCGCAAGAAGGTGACCTGCTTCACCAAGGACAACATTATGAAGATGACCGACGGTCTCTTTCATAAGGTGTTCGATGAGATCGGCGCGGAATACAAGGACATCGAGCAGGAGCACTGGATTGTGGATATCGGAGCTGCGAAATTGGCCGATACGCCGAACGCGTTCGATGTGATCGTGATGCCGAATCTGTACGGCGATATTCTTTCGGACGTGGCCGCGCAGATTGCGGGCTCTGTAGGGCTCGCGGGATCTGCGAACGTGGGCTTGCAGTGTTCTATGTTTGAGGCTATTCATGGTTCCGCGCCACGCCGCGCCGGACAGGATCTGGCCAACCCTTCAGGCCTTCTTCTGGGCGGCGTCATGATGCTGGTGCACATTGGCCAGTCCGCGGTGGCGGAACGGGTGCACAATGCCTGGCTGCGCACCATTGAAGACGGCGTGCACACTTACGACATCTTTGAAGAGGGTGTCAGTAAACAGAAGGTGGGAACCAAAGCCTTCGCGCAAGCCGTTGTGGACCGCTTGGGCCAAAGGCCCGAAACGCTGAAAGCCGCGCAATACGCAACAGGCGGGGTCAAGCGCAAAGAGTGGACCCGGACAACGAGAACCGCCAAGGTCGATTTAGTGGGCGTTGACCTGTACCTGAACAGCCGGGGTGCGGAGCCCAAGCCGTTTGGAGACAAATTGCACAGCATCACACAGGACAACCTGAAGCTGCGGATGATCTCGAACCGTGGCGTGATTGTCTGGCCGGAGTCATTCCCTGAGACTTTTATCACGGACAACTTCCGCTGCCGGTATCAGGAAGACGATACGAACGCAGCGATTACGCAGGATCAGGTGCTGGCGCTGATGCAAAAAGTCTCGGCCGCCGGTTACGACATCGTGAAGATAGAAACGCTGCGCAATTTCGACGGCAAGCCGGGCTACACGCTGGCACAGGGACAGTGACGGATGGGGCCGCTGGTCGCCGTCATCATGGGCAGCGGTTCCGATTGGGAGACCATGCGCGGCGCGGCGGAACTGTTAGAGGAGTTCGATGTGCCATTCGAAAAGTTGGTGGTTTCGGCCCATCGGACCCCCGGCCGCATGGCTGAGTTTGCGAGCAGCGCTGAATCGCGCGGCATTGAAGTGATTATCGCGGGGGCGGGAGGAGCGGCGCATCTGCCCGGCATGACGGCTGCGCATACGCTTGTACCGGTGCTTGGCGTGCCCATTGAAAGCCGCGTGCTTCGCGGTGTCGATTCGCTTCTATCCATCGTTCAAATGCCGGCGGGCATCCCCGTTGCGACGCTCGCGATCGGTTCGGCGGGCGCCAAGAACGCGGCGCTGTTTGCGATTCAGATCCTGGCGAATACCCGGCCAGAATTGCGCGCCAAGCTCCAAGTGTTCCGGGCGGCGCAGGCCCAGAAAGTGGAACACGAGCAACTCGATTGAGCTTCCCTGTTCTTCCCGGCGCAACGGTAGGGGTTCTGGGAAGCGGTCAATTAGGGCGCATGTTCGCGATTGCCGCGCGCCGCATGGGGTACCGGGTCCATACG
>JALYXI010000194.1 GCA_030947245.1 Acidobacteriota bacterium | reverse complement strand
GGCCATCGCCATCGACGCGGATCACAAATTCGTAACCCAGTTCGAAGGCAAGTTTGTAACCGGTCTGGACGCAGCCGCCGAGACCGAGATGATGAGCGAGGCTCAGGACGAAGGCTCCGGCTTCCTGGGCGCGGACAACGGTGGAATCGGAAGAGCAATCATCGATGACGACTACAGGAGTGCCCGGCATTTCGCGATGTACGGAATGAACAACGCCGGCGATGGCTCCTTCTTCGTTGAAAGCCGGAACAATCACCAGCATGGTTTTCCCGGACTCGGCGGCGGTGAGAGGATTCGTCATGGCTAAAATTCCGCTATGGCGCGCGCCGGAATGGCGTGGCGGCGGAGAAGGGAGGAGTATTCAGGGCCGGTGAGTTTGGCGGTGCGAGCAATGCGGCGGCGTTGCTTCAGCAGTTGCGGCAGATTGGCCAGCAGGGCCAAATGAGCTTTCAGAACGAACCAGGCGAGGCGCCATCCGGCCCCGCTTTCCATGGCGAACCGCGCCGCGGCGCCAGTCCCATGAAGCAGAAAGTATAGGTGCCAGCCATACCTTGCGGCTGTTACGAATGGCGAAGCGAGAAGCATGGGCAGTGGAAGGTTTTTCACCGCGACAAAGAGGCGGTTCCGCTCCACGTAATACGCCTTTAACGCGGAAACGCGCCCCGTGGAATGCGAGTAGCGGTGGCTGACCAGGGCGTTGGGAGCATAGAGGCAGGTCCAGCCGGCGCGCTGGCCGCGCAGACCGAGATCCGTATCTTCGCAATAGAGGAAGAAGTTGGCATCGAAGGCTCCGGTTTCGTTCAGCATGGCACGGCGGTAGAGCGCGGCGGATGCGCTGGGCAACAGGATCTCGCCGGGGCTGGAGAAGTGGGCAGGCGATTGATTGTGACCGCGTTGTTTGCTGCTGCCGTCAGCGCAGAGGAGCATGCCGGCGGAATCGAGAACATCGGAGGGGGAGAGGCGCACCTGAGAGGCGCACATTCCGGCGCGCGGGTTGCGATCCAGCGCCGCGATGAGGGCGGCGAGCCAGCCGGGCGCGGGCGCGGCATCGTCATTGAGGGTGGCGAGGTATGGCGCGGCGGACATTTGGTAAACGGAATTGATGGCGGCGCCGAAACCGGTGTTGTGGTCCATTTCAACGATTCGGGCTCCGGCGCGCTCCGCTTCGCCCTGCCGCCGCACCAATCCGCGCCCGCTGTTATCCACCACTACCATTTCGAAGGCGTCCGTTGTTTGCCGACTGAGGGATTGAAGGCAATCGGCAAGGGCATCGCCGGCCGTAAGTGTCGGAATGGCGATGGTGGCGAGCAATGCGCGGCCAGACGAGATGCTAGACTCCGTCCAACCGCGGGTGGCTCTCATAGCGGGCGGCATAGCGCCCGGCCACTTCGTCGATCCTGCCATCCTCCACCACTTGCCCCTGTTCGAGCCACAGGGCGCGGCCGCATAATGAATGCAGCATGGCCGGCGCATGGGACACGAAGAGAAGAGTTTTGCCCGCATGCCGGAATTCCATGATCTTGTCCAGACATTTCTGATAGAAAACCGCGTCGCCCACAGCCAGCACTTCGTCCACGATCAGGATGTCGGGATCCACGTGAACGGCGACCGCGAAAGCAAGGCGCATTACCATGCCAGTGGAATACGTGCGGAGCGGTTGGAAGATGAACTCGCCGATGCCGGAAAAATCAATCACGGAATCGAAGACCTGCGCTGTGCGCTTGCGGGTGAGACCCAGCAGAGACGCATTGAGCCATAGATTTTCGATTCCGGTTAGATCGCCGTGAAAGCCGGAGCCGAGTTCCAGCAATGCCGCGACGCGTCCGTCCACGGAAACGCGGCCTTGATTGGGCAACGCCAGGCCAGCCACCAGGCTCAGCAGAGTACTCTTCCCCGCCCCGTTGCGACCGATAATGGCGAGGCTTTCACCGCGATCCAGCTTGAAGGACACGCCGCGCAACGCGAAGAATAAGTTATGTTCGCGGCGCTGCACCTTCTCCTGCATGTGGCGGAGCAAGAGTTTGGCGCCAGTGCCCTGTTTGAAGGTCTTCGATACGTTCTCGAACTCAATCAGCGCCATGGATTAGAGATAGTCGTAGAAGCGAGTCCGTAGAGTACGGAACACGAAAAAACCGATGATCAGAGTGGAGAAGGAAACCAGTGTGAGCTTCCACATCAGCGCTCCGGGCGGTTGGCCATGGAGCAAGATTCTGCGTGTCGCCAGAACGATCGCCGCGATTGGATTGTAGAGAACGATTTCCCGGTACTGCTTCGGGATACTGTCGAAATCATAAAAAATCGGTACAAGCCAAAAGAGAACGGCGTTGAACGATTCAACCAGATAACGAACGTCGCGGACGAATACGTTCAGAGCGGAGGTGATAAAAGTAAGGCCGATGACGAAAACGATTTCCAAGCCCCAAATTACGGGCAACCAGAGCCAGTAGCGGCTCGGAGGGAGGCCGAAGAGGAGGACCAGAAAGAGCAACAAGGCGACCTGAATGATGAGGTGGAGAAAGTTGCTGAGCACGGAGGCAACGGGGATCACTTCGCGGGGAACGGCGACCCGCTTCACAAACGCCGTGCTATCGACGATGGAGTTGGTGCCCACGCCCCAGGCGAAACTGAAAAAATTGAAAGGAATATAGCCGCAGAGGAAAAAGACGGGATAATCCGGCTGCGGATTGGGGAACAGGCGAGTGAAGACGAACGTCAGCACGCCCATGGTGACGAGAGGATTGAGCAGGGACCAGAAGACGCCCAGCGACATGTTGCGGTAGCGAATTCTGAAGTCCTTCTGCATGAGGCTGGTGAGCAGAAAGAGGTAGTCGCCGCCCCAGGCGCGGTTCGTCATAGGTTGAAACGCTGCAAGTTGTACAGAACTTATCAGGCTAGCCGATTCGGTAAGCCTGCCGCAAGCAGAGGCGACAGCAGAGACAACTACCAGCTCAGGCGAAGAGCGATATTCATGAGCGGCTGGCCTCCGTTGCTCGCGGTAGTCTGGTCACTCGTAAATTTTCCGAACGTCTGGGGATTCCGGAAATCCACAGTGGTGGTGGGCGCATTGAAATTGAAGTTGTGGAACACGTTCTGGAAGTCGAACCGGAACTGGAGCGTAAGCCGCTCCGACAGCCGGAAGTTTTTCTTCGCCGACAATTCGGAAAACATCAGATGCGGGCCAGTTACGATATTCCGCCCGGCATTGCCGGGGGTGAAGGCGGACGGATAGGCGAATTTGTTGATATCGATCACCGGCTCGATCAGGTTTGAGTTGAACCGGTTCGGACTGTTTTTCCATTCGTTGTGCTCCAGGGTAGGCGTGCCCACCACATTCGGATACAATGCGGCGATGGAAGATGGGTAGTAATTGTTGGGGCTATTGGCGAAAGTGAAGCTGATCGGATTGCCGCTTTCATAAGTTTGGATCCAGGCCAACTCATAACCGCCGATCAGGTAATCCCAGAATCCGCCCCGGTTGACGAACCGGCGTCCTTTTCCAACCGGCAATTCATAGGTGGCGCTCGCGATGACCCGATGGCTGCGATCGAATCCAGCGCGCGCTTTCGAGAGATTGCGATGGTACACCGGATCGACCCCGGTGCAGACGCCGCCATCGGTGTCGCACTGATCGATCGCTTTCGAGAGCGTATAAAAGGCGTCCAACACCAAGCCCGCCGCATAGCGCCTCTGATACTGAACGGTTCCCGAATGGAAGGTGGAGTGGCCGGTGTTCGAAAGGTAATTGATGCTTCCGAATTGCGGATAAGGAAGATAGTTCTGCACGGCTCCGGAAACCTGAGTCTGCAAATCAGAGTTTCCCGCTCCGAACGTTGGGGAAAACGCATTCCTGTTCCAGCTTTCCACCAGGTGAACGCCCGCGGAACCGGAATAGTACAGCTTGATGAGATCGTTGGTGCGCGCCTGATATTCGATGGTCGCATTCCAATTCATCTCGTAAGCCGGATGCAGATTCCCATCGAGCCAAGTTACATTGCGGGAACTGAAATTAGAGCCATTGTAAGGGGCTGAGCCGTCGGGTTGGATATTGAACACCGCGGGAGCGGGACCCTGGCTCAACTGAAACAGGGGGCGCGGATCGCCCGGGGCGCGCTGCTGGACATTCAAGGCCTGGTACTCGTCGAACTGATAGAAAGAGTTCGGGAAGCGAATATCGACCGTGTTGATGGCGAAGCCGCCGCGGAAGACAAACTTATCGAGCGGATGCCACGCCGCGCCAAACCGCGGCTGAAAGTTTTTCCAGTCGCGGGCGCTCAGATTCCCTGTGGGATGGATGATGGCGCCCATTTTGCCGGTGATCGGGTCGATTGTTGTTGGGCTGAAGTTGCTCTGCTGACCATGAGCGGTGTGATAGGGGCTTTCCGTCGACCAACGAAGGCCAAGATTGAGAGTGAGTTTGCGGGAGAACTTCCAATCATCCTGAACATAAAGGCTGTGCATGGAATCGCGCGGCAGCCATTCATTGGTGTAGGTGCTGAAGGTAGCGGCGCGGACGGCGCCCAACTCGAAACCCGCGAAGGTGTTGCCGGTATTCGGAACAGGTTGGCCATTCGGCTGCAAGCCCGCGGTCACCTGGTCGAACTGAAACGTGCCGCTCGGCTGGCCGGTTGTGGAGTAATTCAAACGCCAGTTCAGATATTCATAGCCCATCTTCAGTGCGTGAGCCCCAAACACTTTACCCACATCGTCCCGGAGAGAACGCGTTTCCGCGATGCTGGTAGAGGGTCCGGTGGTGGTCAGTCCGTAGATGCCGTCCGGAGAGAACTGATTCGAATTCGCACTGAATGCCGGGAGCAGGGCCGGGCTGACATTTGGAATTCCGAGCAGCCCGGCATAATTCTGTCCAAAGGACGGCACCAGCGTATCGTTGCGGGAGCGGTAATAGCCGATGCGAAAGTCGTTTACCAGGGAAGGAGAGAGGATGTAAGTGGTTCCGACAGAGCCGTTCTGCTCCGTGAAAGGCGTGAGAGTTCCATTGGTTGCGTCGAACGCAGCTACATGGATGTTGGCCGGCCGGCCGTACCCACTCGCGTGATTGTAGGTGTAGCTTTCGTAGAGCTTCAGCTTGGTGCTGATCTGCTGGTCCGTCCGCCCGTTGAAGTCTTCGAAGAAGGTTCGGGACCGCGACTCCCAAGTGTAATTGCTGGTCGGACCCGTGGAAGTGAAGCCACCGGGCTGATTCGGCGGATTCCACGGATTAATCTGAAGGATTTTTGCTGCGACAGGATCGATGCGGCTCAGCGGGAGCTGGCGGGTGGGAAACGGCGCGCGTGTCCAGTTGCCGTTTGCGTCGCGGACTGTCGTGGCGGGGTCGTATAGGACGTTTCCCGCTCCCCCGAAGGCAAAATCGCCGTTCAATTCATCCGGTGTGGGCGTTGCGTTGGTCATGGCAGCGGATTTTTTCTCAATCAGCTTTTGATATCCGAAAAAGAAGAATGCTTTGTTGCGGCCGTCGAAGAGCTTGGGAACCACGATTGGGCCGCTTACATTCGCATCGGGCTGCATGAACCAGGCCGGCACGCCATCGGGAGCGCCCGGTTGCGCCTGCGAGGTGCGGTACTGATTGAAGAATGTGCGGTGCGTCATGCGGCGCGTTCTGCCGTAGTCGGATGCCATGCCGTGCAGTTCATTTGCCCCGCTTTTCTTGACCACGCTGACTACGCCGCCGCTGGTGTGTCCATACTCGGCAGGCAAAATGCCCGTCAGCACCTTCACCTCTTCCACCGAGTTTTCGATCGGTCTGATCACAGTGCCGGTGCTGCTCTGCGGGTGCACCCCGAGCACGCCGTCCTCGAAAACGGCCGTTCCCGTCCAGCGGCCGCCGTTCACGTTAAAGCCGCCGAGCGAACCGCCGTAGGTGGCTCCGCCTTCGCTCACACCCGGCACCAGATTGAGAACCGTCGCGACATAGCGCTGGTACATCGGAAGCCGATAGAGCGTGTCTCCTTCCGTTACGGTACCCACGGCGGAGGTTTCGGTCTCCAGCAGCGGACTCTCGCCTGTGACCTTGATGGATTCGGAGGTTGATCCTACTTCCAACTTCACGTCGACGGGCAACACATCGCCTACGCGGAGCGTGATGCCTTGCTCGACGGTCTTCTTGAAACCCGCGGCTTCAAAAGTGAGCTGATAGCTTCCGGGCTGAAGAGAGGGAATCCGGTAGATGCCCTCCCCGTTTGTTACGGTGGCAAACTGGAAGTTTGTATCGGGGGCAATCACGCTCACTTGCGCGTTCGCGATAGCCGCACCGGTGGGGTCCGTGACTTTGCCCGTAATGGAAGCAACGTCGATCTGGGCTTGCATATGCCCCGCCAGCGCTGTGGATAACAGCAGAATCCAGGTTCGAATGCGATGTGGCAAAACCCCTCCTTCTCCAACGGGAGATGTGGGATCGAGTTTATGCCAATGGTTGCAATTCTGTCAATTTCTGGCAGACATTTCAGGCAGACATGCTGTCGGGGACTGCGGGCTTGCCCGCGAAACGCCAGCAAACACGATTCCCGGCCTATCGCCCGCAGCTCAGTTCCTGAAGCTTTCCAGTTCCTGAATTTCAGCGTCCGTTAGGCGGAAATCCAGGGCCCCGATCACGCCGTCCACCTGCTTCGCCGACCGCATCCCCACTATTGCCGCCGTCACTTCGGGACGCCGGAGGGTCCACGCGATCGCCACTTCTCCCGGGGTCCGGCCGTGCCGCTTGCCTAGTTCGCGCATGCGCTCGACCAGTTCCAGATTTTTCGTGAGCTTCGGCTCTTGAAACTGTGGCGTGCGCTTCCTGAAATCGTCATCCGGCATTGCGGCAATCCGCTCCCGCGTCATCGAGCCAGTCAACAAACCGGACTTCATCGGCGAATACACGATCACGCCGATGTTGTTCCGCGCCGCATAGGGAAGAATCGATTCCTCAATCTCCGGCGACAACAGCGAATAAGGCGGCTGCAGCGAAGTGATCGGCGCAATCGCCTGGGCGCGTTTTATCTGCGCCACGTTGAAGTTCGACACGCCGATATAACGGACCTTGCCCTGCTCTTTCAGCCTGGCCATTTCGGTCCAGCCTTCTTCGATGTCTTCGTCCGGCTCCGGCCAGTGAATCTGGTACAGATCAATCACGTCCAGCTTCAATCGCCGCAAACTGTCCTCCACCTCCCGCTGTATGGATTCGCGTTTCAGGCTTTTACCGATCTCTCGCTTTTCATTCCAGACCCGCTCGCACTTGGTGAAAACATAAGGCTTATTAACCCGGCCTTCCAACGCCCGCGCCACCATTTCTTCCGAGTGCCCCAAGCCGTACACCGCGGCCGTATCGATCCAGTTGATTCCCCTGTCCAAAGCCTCTCGAATTGCAGCTACCGACTCTTCGTCATCCTGGGCGCCCCATCCGAACGCCCACCCACCTCCGCCGATGGCCCACGCGCCTACACCGATCGGCGTCAACCGCATGTCGCTGTTACCCAACTGCCTGGTTTGCATACACTTTAGAATAAAGGATTCAATTGGGAGAACCATGCCGCAACAGAAACCGCAAAGTAATGCAAGTCACGCCAGATGGGATCCGCCGTTCCATTTTTTTCTCATGCCGGTGGCAGTGATCACTGTCGCCCTGGCGGCCTACAACGTGATCCGCCGGTTTACCTTCGCGGACCTGTGGCTGCTGGTATTGGCGTTTGCCTTCGCGGTCACCGTATACCGCCTCCGTACGTATCCGCTGAAGGCGCAGGACCGCATCATCCGCCTCGAAGAAAAGCTGCGCATGCAGCGGGTCCTTCCCGCAGCGATGCAGAGCCGGATCGGCGAGCTGCAACCCGCCCAGTTCGTGGCCATGCGCTTTGCACCCGATGAAGAACTTCCCAATCTGGTGGAACAAACGCTTTCCAATCGCTGGGGGCCGAAAGACATCAAAGCCGCCATCAAAGACTGGCGCGCCGATCACTTTCGGGTTTAACCTACATACGCCAAACCCTTCGCCACTGAAGTAAACTCGTCGCCGCCTGAGATCTTCTCCGCGCCGAAGAGATGCTCGAACAACTGCCGGACCGCGGGAACCAGAGATGTTCCGCCCGTCAAGAACACACGGTCCACCTCTTCGGGCGTCTTTGCTGCACGCGCCATCAAACGGTCCACCGCCCCGCGAATCCGGTCGAGCTCCGGTTCGATCCACCCTTCAAACTCCGCGCGCGTCACTGTCTTTTCAATGTCGACGGCGGAATGATGAAACCGGAACAAACTTTGCGAGGTTCGCGAAAGTTCGAACTTAGTCCGCTGAACGGCGCGATGCAGCTCGAGCCCCAAATCGTTCTCCACCAGCGCGATCAACATGGAGATCTTCTCCGGCTCCAGCGCTTCGGCTTCAATGGCCCGCAGCATCCGCATGGTTTCCGGCGAACGTAAAAACGAAAGATGATGCCAGCGTTCCAGCTTCCGGAATATTGATCCCGGCACGGGCAGCAATTTGCGAAGTGACCGGTATTCCGAACCCTCCCCCAGCAGCGGCGAAACCACGTGCCGCACAATGGTGGCGTCAAACGCGTCACCGGCAAGCGGAATGCCCTCTGTCCCGAGAACGATACGCTCACCGCGTGCGGCACGCAAACGGGGGCCCACGGGCATCAGGGAAAAGTCGCTGGTGCCGCCGCCGAAGTCGGCTATCAGGATCAGTTCATTCCGGAGCAGCCGACTTTCATAAAAGTAGGCGGCGCCCACCGGCTCATAGGCAAGCTGCACTTCGCCAAAACCCGCCGCTTTAAATGCCGCACGCAGGCGCGTGACCGCCATCCGCTCATCTTCCGCGTTCCCGGCGCCCACGAACTGCACGGGCCTGCCGGCGACAACCGGCATTTCGGCGGAACTCAACTGAGCTTGGCTGCGAACGGCACGCAGCAGGATGGTCACCAGGTCCTCCGCCGTATATCGCCGCCCCGCGATATTCGTTGCTGTGAAACTGCGGCTCCCGAGCAACGACTTCACCGATTGCACCAGCCGCCCGCCGCTTTCGCCGTCCGCGTGCTGGGCCAGATAAGCGGAGATGGCCTGCGGACCCGCGCACACCGGCGTCCGGTCAGCCGGAAAAAAGAGCACGCTTCGAAACGTCTCCGCTGTATCAAAGCGAGCCAACCGCACTCCACCACCTTCGCGAATCGCAACCGCGCTGTTGGTAGTGCCGAAGTCAATCCCGATACTCCCCACTTACAAGCTGCCCCGCGGCTCTTGGGGGCGTATGTTTGGCGCACGAGTGGTTTGCAAGGGGGCGAAGGAAATCCCAGTTTACGACACCACTATCGCGATAGCCGCGCCAGCGTGGCAAGTTGCTTCAGATATTTCCGGAGCGGCCGCGCCGGAGTCCCCCAAACGGGTTCCCCCGCCCGCACGATCTTTGACGTCAGAATTCCCGAACCGGAGCCCACCACCGCTCCCGCTTCAATCCGCGCCTTATCCCCCACGCCAACTTGTCCGCCGATCACCGCATGATCCCCCACAACCACGCCGCCCGAAAGGCCGGTTTGCGCCGCAATCACCACGTGTCTTCCAATCTGGCAGTTGTGCCCGATGTGCACCTGATTGTCCAGCTTCACGCCGTCGCCGATCCGCGTCACCCCCAGCGCCGCCCGGTCCACGCACGTGTTCGCCCCCACCTCCACGTCATCGCCAAGCTCCACCGTGCCCACCTGCGGAAATTTCACATACCGCCGCGATTCGTCCAGCGCGAAACCAAAACCGTCCGCCCCCAGCACACAACCCGAATGAAGAATAGCGTTCCGGCCGATGGTCACGCGGTCATAAACCGTGACGTTGGCGTGCAGTGTGCTCCCGGCTCCGATGCGGACGCCCCGGCCGATTACGCAGCCCGGACCTACGGAAACATTCTCTTCGAGCCTAAAGTCCGCCGCAATTACGGCCGATGGATGGATACCTAAGGGAATCGAAGAGGGAAACAGTAGTGAGAGTGCTTGTGCGAAGCAGCGGCGGGGCAGTGCGGACCGGATCACGGTTTGCTGGGGATTCTGGTAATCCTCCGGCACAATCAGACATCCGGCAGCGCTCGCCCGCGCCGCGGCATAGGCTTTTGGAGAAACGGCAAAACTCAATTCGGAAACCAGCGCGTCATTGAGCGGAGCCGCGCCCGAAAGCTCGCGATCGCCCAAACCATGAAATCCGCAGCCCAGCTCTCGCGCGAGTTGTTCGACGGTCACGTACCCTTATGATCCTCCGCTTTCCAGTAGACACGCATTTCCCGGCTGCGCGCTACAGTGGCATCCATGAGCTATGTGGCGCCCACCGCGCGGGTTCACCCGGACGCCCAGATCGGCGAAGGCTGCCACATCGGCGAATTCTGCGTGGTGGAACAGGACGTATCGCTCGGCCCCGGATGTCTGCTCGAACCCTATGTCTATATCAAACGCTGGACCACACTGGGCCCTCAAAACCAGGTCTCGTCCGGCACTGTGCTCGGCTCGGACCCGCTCGACAAAAACTTCACGGGCGCGCGCAGCTACCTTCGCATTGGAGCGAACAACCGAATTCGCGAACACTTCACCATCTCCCGCGGCACGAAACCGGAAACCGAAACCGTGATTGGCGACGGGAATTATATTATGACGGCCGGCCACATCGCTCACGATTGCCGCATCGGCAACCAGACCGTAATCTGCAGCAACGTCCTGGTGGCCGGGTATGTCGAAATCGAAGACCAAGTCTATTTATCGGGCGGCGTTATGGTGCATCAGTTTTCCAAGGTGGGCCGCCTGGCCCTGGTCAGCGGGAACACGCGCGTAAATGTGGACGCACCGCCATTCTTCATCTATTACGGTTTCGACCCCGAGCCCCACGGATTGAATACTGTCGGCCTTCAACGCGCGGGCATGCCGGCCGGCGAGATCCGGCAGTTGAAGCAGGCGTATCGGCTGCTCTACCGCTCCGGACTGTCCCTCGCCGAAGCGCTCCGGCGCATGGAGCTGGAACTTACGGCCGGCGCAGTTCGGGATCTAGTCCGTTTCTGCCGCGCGAGCAAGCGCGGTATCTGCCGCTAAGGCTTGTTTGCCACCGCGAGCAGCGTTTCGAAATGCGGCGGCGTAGCTTCCCGATGCACCACCGAAGTATGGACCGCCCGGAACCCGGCGCGTTTCAAAAACCGCGCCATCTCCACCTCTGCGAAGCCCAGCCACAGGTGGGCATACAACTCCCGCACGTCCTCGCAATTGTGCTTGACAAGATCCAGAATCGCGATGCGCCCGCTCGGTTTCAGAATCCGGAATGCTTCCCGAACCGCCCGTTCCGGATGCTGCGCATGGTGCAGCGACTGGCTAAAGAACGCCACGTCCACCGCTGCATCCTCAATCGGCAGTTCTTCCAGATCGCCCTGCCGGTAATCAAGATTTTTCACCCCGTGCGCGCGCGCCAGCTCACGGCCATAGTCCGCCATGCGCTCGGAGTTGTCGACGGCAATCACCTTCTTCGCGCGTTGGCTCAGCAATTGCGACAATGTGCCTTCCCCAGCCCCCAGATCCGCAATCACCAGCGGCGGCAGCAGTTGCAGCAGCACCTCGGCCAAGCCCTTCCAGCTCCGTCCGGGCACATATTGACGGCCCAACCGTCCGGCCAGCTCATCGAAGTGCGTCCGCATCTTGTCGCGGCGCTTCCGCAACGTAAGTTTGAGCGCCTCGGCGTCCTCCAGCGCCCCAGGAATTTCCACCGCGCCCAGCCGCGCCACTTCCAGCAATTCCCGCGGCGCGGTTTTCAAGCGGTAAAAGATCTTCTTGCCGGTCCTGCGGTCTTCAATCAACCCTGCGTGCTTCAACTGTGCAAGGTGGGTCGAGATCTGGCTCTGCCCCTTGCCCAGGATTTCCTGCAACTCCGCCACGGACAACTCCTCCCGCTCCAGCAGCAACAGGAGCCGCAGCCGGTTGGAATCGGCCAGCAAACGAAGAGATTGAAGGATCGACGGCATGCCAAAAATCTAGTAAGATATCAATGTATCAAGATTCATCGATGTATCAGGAGAGAGACTTTATGAGTACCGCCACTCTGGCATCCACCAAAACCGAATACAAAGTCGCCGACATCGGCCTGGCCGATTGGGGCCGCAAAGAAATCAACATCGCCGAGCATGAAATGCCCGGCCTGATGTCCATCCGGCGCAAATATGCCGCCGAGAAGCCGCTTGCGGGCGTGCGCGTCACAGGCTCGCTCCACATGACCATCCAGACAGCGGTTCTCATTGAAACGCTGGCCGATCTGGGCGCCGATGTGCGCTGGGCCAGTTGCAACATCTTCTCGACGCAGGATCATGCAGCGGCGGCCATTGCGGCGGCCGGCGTTCCGGTGTTCGCATGGAAGGGCGAATCGCTGGAAGAGTATTGGGAATGCACGATGCTCGCGGTCGGCCATCCCAACGATCGCGGCCCGCAGTTGGTGGTGGATGACGGCGGGGATGTCACGCTCCTGATTCACAAAGGCGTCGAACTCGAAGACGGCAGCGATTGGGTCCACACACCGTCAGGCAGCCTGGAAGAAAAGGTCATCAAAGATCTGCTGAAGCGCGTCCACGCCGAAGATCCCCAAAAATGGCATAAGCTTGCGGCTGAATGGCGCGGAGTTTCCGAGGAGACCACCACCGGCGTCCACCGGCTTTACAAGATGCAGGAGCAGGGCAAACTCCTCGTTCCCGCTATCAACGTCAACGACTCCGTCACCAAATCGAAATTCGATAACCTGTACGGCTGCCGCGAATCGCTGGCGGATGGCATTAAGCGCGCAACAGACGTCATGCTTGCCGGCAAAGTTGCGGTAATCTGCGGTTATGGTGACGTGGGCAAGGGCTCCGCGCATTCCTTGAGCGGCATGGGCGCGCGCGTCATCGTCACTGAAATCGATCCCATCAATGCTCTCCAGGCCGCCATGGAAGGCTACGAAGTTACTACCATTGAGGAAACGCTCGGACGCGGCGACATTTACGTCACAACTACCGGCAACGTCGACATCATTACTCTCGAACATATGCAGTTGATGAAAGACCAGGCGATTGTCTGTAATATCGGCCACTTCGACAATGAGATCCAGGTAGATGCCCTCAACACAGCCCCGGGCGTCAAGAAGCTGAACATCAAGCCGCAAGTAGACCAATACACCTTCCCCAACGGCAACAGCATTTTTATGCTGGCGGAAGGCCGGCTGGTGAACCTCGGCTGCGCGACCGGACACCCCAGCTTCGTGATGAGCAACAGCTTCGCGAACCAGACCCTCGCTCAGATTGATCTTTGGAAAAACAAGGATACCTATAAGGTGGGCGTCTATACCCTTCCGAAGAAACTCGATGAAGAAGTGGCCCGGCTGCACCTGGAAAAGATCGGCGTGAAGTTAACCACCCTCAGCGATAAACAGGCCGAATACCTGGGCGTTGCCAAAGAAGGCCCATACAAGCCCGAGCACTATCGCTACTAGCGGCGAACAAGATTAGCCGCGAAGAAGGGCACGGGTACACTGAAGACAGGTGACCCGTGCTTCATTCCTCAACAGTTTTTCCTGTTTGTTTTGCCCTTAGTTACTTCCTCTCTTCCGCCGCTTACGCCCAATCCCTTCCTCCCGCGGCCAAAGCTGCCGAAGAAAGCATCTCCGCCAGCCGCATTCGCGCTCATGTCAAATTCCTTGCAAGCGATCTTCTGGAAGGCCGCGGACCGGGCCAGCGCGGTGGTGAACTGGCCGCCGAATACATCGCGACTCAATTCGCATTGGACGGCTTGAAACCAGCCGGGGATAACGGAAGCTTTCTGCAGCGCGTCCCACTCGCGGGCGTCACCCCCGTGCCTGACCAAACGCGGTTCTCGCTCGTACCCCAATCGGGCGCGCCCATCGCCCTTCACTTCGGAGACGACTTTGTCACCAGCAACCAAACCCAGACAGATTCAGCAACCCTCGACGCGCCCATCGTCTGGGTAGGTTATGGCATTGACGCGCCCGAATACTCCTGGGACGATTTCAAGGGCGTGGACGTTCGCGGCAAAGTGCTCCTGGTCCTGGTGAACGAACCCGCTAGTGAGGACGAGAAATTCTTTAAAGGTAAAGCTCTCACCTACTATGGCCGCTGGACCTATAAGTTCGAACAAGCTTCGCGCAAAGGCGCTGCCGGCGTGCTGATCATCCACCGCACCGACTTAGCCAGTTATGGATGGGACGTCGTCCGCAACTCCTGGTCCGGCGAACACGATTACCTTCAGAATGATCCGCTCGCTACCTTAAAGGCGGCAAGCTGGATTCAGCTCGATATCGCAAACAAGCTGTTCGCCGCCGCCGGAATGGATGCCGCGCAAGCCATCGCTTCCGCGGGAAAACGCGGATTTACAGCCCGCGAGCTGCCGGTTCGGCTCCGGGCTCAGGTCACAAGTAAAGTACGCCGTTTTGAATCCACCAATGTTGTCGGCATCCTGCCCGGCGCGGATACCGCCTCGCCCGGCCAAGCCATTCTCTACACGGCGCACTACGACCATTTCGGCGTTGGCCCCAGCAAGACCGCGGACCACATTTACAACGGGGCCGCCGATAACGGAACCGGCTGCGGCGTGCTGCTGGAATTGGCCTACGTGTTCAGCCACGCCGGCATCCCGCCGCCGCATAGCGTGATCTTCGCGTCCGTCACCGCGGAAGAACAGGGCCTGCTGGGCTCGGAGTACCTCGGCCTACACCCGCCTGTGCCCGCGTCCCAAATCTCCCTCGATCTGAACTACGACATGCTCCTGCCCATCGGCGATCCGCTCTCTACGGAGCTCGGCGGCGCCGAACGCACCAGCTTCTATCCGCAGGTTCAAGCCACCGCGGAACAGTTTCATTTAACCATTGAGCCTGACGCGCAGCCGATGGCCGGCCACTACTACCGCTCCGATCACTTCAGCCTTGCGCGGGTCGGCATTCCCTCATTTTCCATTGGTGAAGGTACGCGCTACGCCGGTCATCCGGAAGGCTGGGGCCAGGAGCAGTATCAGGAGTACAACAAGAACCGCTACCACCAGCCCACCGACGAATACACCGATTCCATGGACTTTACCGGAAATGCAAAAATGGCGAAGTTCGGCTTCGTGCTGGGCTGGAAAGCCATGCAGGCGAACGCACCTGTCCAGTGGCAGCCAGGAGACGAGTTCGAAGCGGCGCGGAAACGCAGCATGACTCGCTAAGCCATTTGCGAACACTTTCCTTCGAGAAATCCGGCCCTCACCGACCCACTACACTGATGTCCTCATCGGCAC
>JALYXI010000184.1 GCA_030947245.1 Acidobacteriota bacterium | reverse complement strand
CGGTGGGGCAATACACGCGCGTCGGGCATGGCTGGACTCCGAATTCGAGCGGCAGCGTGACGCTCGGCTATGTGTTTGGCGCCCTGACTGACAAGGTGCCTGATGCCATCGTGAAATCGGAAGTGATCCGGGCGATGGCGGAATGGAGCAAGGTGGCGAGGGTCCAGTTTGCGCCGGGCGCCAGTTCGGAGGCGGCGCGCACAATTACGCTACAGGTGGCTGTTCGGGAGCATGGGGACGGGTATCCGTTCGACGGACCGGGTGGAATCCTGGCCCACACCTTTTATCCGAGCAACCCGGAGCCGATTGCGGGCGACATACACCTGGACGCCGAGGAGGGCTGGCACGCGGGGACCAATATCGACGTGTATACCGTGGCGCTCCACGAACTCGGCCACGCGCTGGGGTTGGGACACTCGGACCAGCCGGGAGCGATTATGTATCCGTACTACCGGTATCCGGCACAGATTGGGGTAGACGATATTGCGGGGATTCAGTCGATCTATGGCGCTCCCGCTATCGCCGGCCTTTTGCCGAAGACCGCGGCGGCGGCCCCTCAGTTCTCGTTGACGGTGAATGCGCCCTCTGCGGCGCTCCCGGCGAATACAACCGCAATTACGGTCGCCGGTGCGACAGCGAACGGCGCTTCCCCGGTAACGGTGACGTGGCAGAGCGACCACGGAGCATCGGGCAAAGCGGCCGGGGGCGCAGCATGGATAGCGGCGGCAATTCCCACGCCGGCCGGATCGACTACTATTACCGTTACGGCATTCGATGGCTTGCACCGGACCGCTACCAAGTCTTTTGTGGTCACGCGCCCGGCTCCCGCTTCGGTGGCCGGCGCGCCACCTATTATGGCGATCACAGCGCCGGCGATGACGACCGTGCAAACCAATGCCGCCACGTTCACGGTTTCCGGAACAGCCGGAGGCAAAGCTGATGTCACGAGAGTGGCTTGGCAAAACGGGGGCGCCGCAGCGGGAACGGCTATAGGAACAAAATTCTGGAGCGCGGCCATTCCGCTTCTGAGGGGCAACAACCACATCATTGTGCGGGCATACGACGCATCGGGAAACTCCAGTTGGCGGTCCGTGACCGTGGTCCGGATGTGATGCGCCAAGACCCGGTCTCTGATTGAATGGCTCACTCCCTCGGGTTGCCCGCAAGCAAACTCTTGGTTCGGTTCTACAGTACGATGAAGCATTGCGGCAACTGTTCTCAGTCCTCCTTCTTGCGCTGATCGGGTTTTCGTCGATCAGTCCCGCTCTCGTTGCGGCTGAGGGATCGGAACTTCCGGCCTGCTGCCGCAAAGCCGGCGCGCATCACTGCGCCATGAGGACGAATCCGGCGGTTTCGCAACCCTCCACAGGCGCAACCCTGAGCGCCTCGGGCAAGTGCATTTCGTTCCCCACCGGGGCATTTTCGGCAACGCAGTCAGTGAGCGGTATTCCCGTTCTCATTAGTTCTTACTCCAGCAACCTCTACGCGCATCCCATAGGGCAAGCCCAGACTGAAGCTCGTTACCGCGCTTCTCTTACTCGTGGCTGGCAAAAGCGCGGACCTCCCGTTTTCTCCCCTAACTACTAAACCAACTGCCGACGCGGCATTCAGCCGCGACATCAATTACCAGTGCAGCTTGTTTTTCGAGGAGATCCATGCGCCATTTTACCGTTGTACAAGGTGTGACTTTACTTCTTCTGCAGCTATCCACAACGCACGTCTCAGCACAGGAATCCATCAATTCCGCCAGCGTAAGCGGCCGCGTCATAGACCCGTCCGGAGCGCCAATTGAAAAAGCCCAGGTGACAGCGCGGCAGGTGGAGACAAACCTTGCAGTCTCAGCGAATACCGATGCCCAAGGCCGATTCCGCTTTCCTTATCTGAGATTAGGGAAATACGAGATCGCTGTCCGGCAGGAGGGGTTCGCCGATGCGTTGCGAACACTTACATTGACGGTTGGCGCCGCTTTCGAAATTCCCATCACCCTAACCTTAGAAGCCATGGATCAGCAGGTGAGCGTCAGCAGTGACGCCACCATCCTGGAGGGGGCTCGCAGCGAGGTCGCGGGAACTGTAATGCAGGCTGAAGTGCGCAGCCTGCCATTAAACGGCCGCAACTTTCTCGATTTGGCGTTGCTGGTGCCCGGCGTGTCTCCCACGAACACCGCGAGCAACCAACTCTTTGCCGAAACGTCGGCTGTTCCCGGTCAAGGCATCTCTGTAGGAAGCCAACGCAACTTTTCAAACAACTTCATCGTGGATGGTCTATCCGCAAATGACGATGCCGCTGGATTGAGCGGGATTTTCTTTGGCCTGGACGTGGTGAACGAATTTCAGGTGGTGACCTCGGGCGGCCACGCGGAATTCGGGCGAGCCCTGGGCGGCTACATCAATGTGGCCACAAAGAGCGGCGCCAATGTGACCCGCGGCGATCTCTATGGATACTTTCGCAACCAGCGGTTCAATGCCGCCAATCCGCTGTCAAACACCCGGCTACCCTCTACCCAGGCGCAGTATGGCGCGAGCCTCGGCGGTCCGGTTCGGCAAGACCGCATATTCTACTTCGGAAATTTCGAGCGGCGGGATTTGAATCAAAGCGGATTGATCACTATTGCTTCCGTCAACGCCGATAAGATTAATGCGCGCCTCTTTGCGACCGGTTACAACGGTGCGGCGATTACAACGGGGCTCTATTCAAATCCCGTTCACAACAGCAACTTCCTGGCGAAAGTGGATCATCAGCTGAACCGCGGCGACCTGTTTAGCTTGCGGTACAGCATTTACGATGTGCACAGCATCCACTCCAGGGGAGTGGGGGCGCTCAACGCGATTACGGCTTCGGCGGGCTTGGACGATACCGACCAGACCGTTGCAATCGGCAATATCGTGACGATTTCACCCCGCACCGTGAACGAGACGCGTGCCCAATTTACAAGGAGCCATTTGGCGGCTCCGCCTGCAGACCCGCTAGGGCCCGCTGTTTCTATCTCCGGCATTGCATCGTTCGGCACTCTCTCAGGATCCCCCACCGGACGCGTGGACAATCTTTACGAACTGGTCGACAACATATCCCACCAAGCCGGCTCTCATGCGCTTCGAGCCGGAGCGGATTTTCTATACAACGGCTTAACGATCACTTTTCCGAGATCGATCCGCGGTAGTTATTCATTCTCGTCGCTGAACAACTTTCTGCAGGGAGTCTACAATAATTCGGGTTTCACTCAGACTTTTGGTAACCCGGTCGTGACGCAAACAAATCCGAATGCCGGTTTCTATGCCCAGGATGAATGGAAGGTGAAATCTTCTCTCACCGTGAATACGGGTATCCGCTACGATCTTCAATTTCTAAATGCGATTGCGACGGACCGCAACAATGTTTCCCCACGCGCCGGATTTGCGTGGTCTCCGTTCGCTTCAAGGCGGACCGTCGTTCGCGGGGGCTTCGGACTATTCTATGACCGGGTACCGCTTCGCGCACTTGCGAATGCGCTTCTTTCCAGCGGCAACACAACGTCGATTACATCATCGAACCAGCTTAGCGTGAGCCTTTCACCCACGCAGACCGGTGCGCCTGCGTTCCCGAATATCTTACCCGCCGGCGGGCTCCCCGCAGGTGTGCTGGTGAACTTCACCACCATGCAGCGGCACATACAGAACGCGTATTCCGGCCAGGGAAGCTTTGAGATCGAACAGCAACTGAACAACCGGGCCAGTTTCAGCGTGGCTTATGAACACTTGCGTGGATTGCACCTGATTGCATCGGTGAATCAAAATGTTCCCACATGCGTGGCCACCGGATTGAACAACGGGTGCAGGCCTAACACGGCGTATGGCAATAACAACCAGTACTCATCCGTCGCCGATTCGCACTATGACGGTTTGCATATTTCTTTCGTCCAGCGGCCTGTGAAATGGGGTAACTACCGGGTTGCGTACACGTATTCCAAAGCATTGGATAATGTCGGCGAATTTTTCTTCAGCTCCCCGATCGACAATTTCAACATCTGGAAGGACTACGGACGTTCCGACGACGATCAGCGGCATCGGTTTGTTTTCGACGGCAGCGTTCACTCCTCCATGCAGCGTGGCAAAACTACATGGGAGCGCCTAAGCCATGGGTTTGAACTGAGCGGCATCCTACAGTACTATTCCGCGTTTCCGCTGAACATCACGTCTGGGGTGAATACCATCCAGGGCACTGCAGGCCGGCCCGTGGTAAACGGCAATTTCCTGGGACGTAATACGGGCGTCGGGAACGATTTTTTCGCCATGAATCTTCGTGCGAGCCGTAGCTTCTCTTTTGGCGAAAAGCTGCGGCTGCAAGCCTTAGTTGAGGCTTTCAATGCGCTGAACCACAGGAACGATCTGACGAAGAACGGCGCTTTCGGCGCAGGAACGTATCCAGCTAATCCGTCGCCGAGCTTCGGTCAAATTACGGCCGTGAACGATCCTCGTATTCTACAACTGGCTCTAAGGATCTCTTTTTAGTTAGGCGAATTGGCCTTGCAGCAGTTGAAACGCGTTATCTCACGCGAAAGTGATGCCCGCGAAGCTGACAATGCTTTCTTTATCGATGTTCCACTGTTCGTACTTGCGCAACGTTCCGCGAATACCGGGGACGGCCTTCAAGAACGTGTACAGAGGCGATGAGCCACACCACTTCAGATCGTCGCGGTTCTGCTGCACCAGATCCCAGAAGCCGCGCGGATCCGCTGAGTTCACACGGTGGATTCGGGCATGGTCGCGGTCGGCGACCGCGGCCATTCCATCCTGGTTAGCGATTGCGGCAAAACGATCGCCGTAGCGTCTGCCCATGTGGGCCATGTCGATCCCCAAAACCCACAGCAGCCGCTCCTGTTCCTTCGCGTGCAATTCGCCCAAGCCGTCCAGGAATCTTGCGACGTCTTCGTTCTTTTCCGGCAGGCCCCCTTCATAGATGCTGGGCCCAAAGGAACCGCACAGAATGGGAAGTACGCGAATTTCCGGCCCAAAGATCGATTGGAGAAATACCACCTGGAACTCGATCGAGTGCTCCACGGCATGGCAGTAGTCTTCCATGAGCGCGGCGGGTTGCACCGCCAGCCGGTCCAACAGGTCCGGCGCAGTCCGAGTTGTGCCGAACGGGGTTACAAACGGCTTGCGAGTAAGGCCGAAGCGGTCCGGCGCGCCGTAATGCGAGGTTCCCAGAATCACAAACGTACGATCGCGGGCTTCAGCCGGCAATCTCGCATACGCTGCGCGGTAGCACTCCCACCCGCCCTCCGGGCTGACATGCGGCGCGGCAATTGCAACCGGTACGCGGTCCGGCGGCTCGCTATCTCCTGCCAGATAATTCGCCATCACGGTGCGTAATTCATCGCTGTCCGCGGGATATGCGGTTCCGGCGTGCGCGGGCTCGCGAACAGGGCTTCCGGCAAACGCGCGCTCCCGCTCTTCTTTGCGCCGTTCGAAATTCTCATCTTCCAGAAACCCGCTGGCGTGCAGAACACTGTGCAGATGCCGCGCAACGCCGGACACATCCAGTTGACCCGTCACCCGCGCCAGCATTTCGCGAAGGTCAAGTTCCGTTTGCACGCCATCGAAACAGGTGAGCGCGGGGACCAAAACGGGCGGAATTACCAGAATCGCATCGGAGTACTGAAACGAATCGCGAATTAACAGACCCGGGCGGTCTTCCACGGGTGAAGGCATCAAGTCCAAATTCCGGCGGAGGCGAGGCAGGGGAGTCATCTACACGCCGCCGGGATATTCTGCCGGGACATACGCATAAATTCCCGCATGCCCTGATAGTGCCTATCGCCCAACTCGTAGCGAATGTGGCTTGTCAGATACTCTCGAACAAGACTTTCCGGGAACGCTCGGGCCGCGCTCTCCCGCTCAATGATCGATTGGAGATTTTGGCCGCCATATTCGTAAGAATGGCGGAAAATCTCTGCCACTTCGTCCGAAATCCGCTCTGGCCTTCCCGCCCAAACCGCATAAACCATAGGCAATTGCGTCAAGGCCTGCCACTCAGAGCCAAGGTCCAGGAATTCGTGTCCGCTATCGGCGGGATTGAGTCTCAGAGCAGGATCGCCGATGATCAATCCCGCGTCAGCCTGTTCCAACATCGCCGTGATGTTGGGGGGACTCCAGGTTTCGGTCGCCACCACTCCGTATCGTTCGGCAAGAATGATCCGCGCCAGCGCAACGGATGTTCGGGAACTGTGATCGAGAGCGAGTGTTCGGATTTTCCGAATCGGCGTGCGGGAAATGAGGAAAATGCTTCGAACCGGGCCATCGGACGCAATCCCCAGCCCGGGGACCGGTTCGAGACCTTGGCGAATCAGTTCGGCAACCGGGACCAGTCCCACATCCACGCCGCCTGACTCCAAAGAGTTGGCGCACTCAGCCGGAAGTTCGAATTTGAGATCTAAAGCTCCGGTTTGCGGTCCGTGAATCATCCCCCAAATCAATGGGCAGGTATTCAGGTAGCTCACCGCGCTTACACGCACAGTTCTAAACCGGGCCTATAGAATTCCTTGTGCGCGGCATAGGCTTATCGCTCTGGCCATAGTCGGCTGCAGCTTCTCCCGAACTTGCAACGTCCTCGGCGCCGGTGCGCACAAGGATTTCTTTCGCCCGCTTTACCCAATCTTCGCTGTCGCAGTGAACCGAGAGCAAAATGCCCCCATGCTTAATTCGGCCCTCGTAGCGAATGGCTTCATATTCGGGCATTCCGGCGCCCACCAGGGCTCCAGTCACCCCGCCGAGCGTTCCGACGGCGCCAACTCCCGCAAGGGCTGCCAAGATAGGACCTGCGGCGATAAAAGGACCGATGCCAGGAATCGCCAATGCACCGATTCCGACCAACCATCCCAGCGCGCCGCCAAGAATGGCGCCCGATGCTGCGCCCGTTGTGGCGCCTTCCGGAGCTTTTGTGTGCTTTTCATGCGCTAATTCTTTCGAGCCAACATTTTCGGGAAGCAGGACAGAGATGTCGGTATTACGGAATCCATTCTCCTTCAAAACCTCAACGGCATCTTCTACCTGCATTTGAGTTCGGTACAACCCGAACGTCGCGACATTCTTCATGGCTTCGCTCCTTGGGCAAACTTGAATGCAAGGCGGGGTCCAAAGCGGCATCATTTGGCAGCATGTTATTTTTGTAGGGGCGCAGATCCTTTGCATTCCGTTGAGTACACATGAAAAAAGCTCTGTTTTTTGTATCGTATTGCTTCTTCCTTTATTCCTTTTCCGCATGCTTTGCGCAGATTCAGCTAAACCCTTCCCCCACTCGTGTCGTTGGGCAGGATACGTTGACCCAGGGTGCTCCCAATCTGGTCGAAGGCCGGGAATTTAACTCTCCTCAGGGCGTCGCGCTCGATCTGTCCCAGAATCCGCCGATTCTGTACGTTGCCGACACCGGGAACAATCGCGTGCTCGGCTTCCGTAACGCCCAAGGGGCCGGGAATGGCCAGAAGGCCGACCTCGTTATCGGCCAGGTTGATTTTCTGACTACCGGCGCTCAAGGTCCTCCCCGGCAAGGCGGCGGTCAGTTCCGAAGCACGGGTCTTACCGCGCCCGTCGGTCTCGCTGTGGATGCGGCGGGGAATCTATACGTGGTGGACGCGGGGAATAACAGAATTCTCCGCTTTCCCAAACCTTTCAGCCAAACCAATCTGGCTCCGGATTTGGTCATCGGACAAACCGGGTTGAACGGCTTTGCGCCAAACCCGAATGGCGCGTCCGCGACCACACTGGCTCTAACCAGCGGATCAAACATTTTCCAAGCCTACATCGCCCTCGATCCAAGAACCGGCGACCTGTTCGCGGCGGATCCAGGCAACAACCGGGTCCTCCGGTACCCGGCGGCGCTGCTCGGTTCGAACGCAAAGAACGGACCCGCGGCCGATCTGGTTTTGGGGCAGCTTGATTTCGCGACGACTACCCGCAACACAGACCCGAATAGCGTAAACGGGTTCGCGGCCCCTACCGGCTTAGCATTTGACCAATCCGGCCACCTATTTGTGTCCGAGTCTCAGGCGGGAGTGCGTTCCCGCGTATTGGTATACACAAACCCTTCCCGAAGCGGCCAGCCGGCCACCCGCATTATCGGTGTCGTCCCTTCCAACGTGAATCCTCAGCCCCTTCCCGTCAGTGAACAACAGTTCGCCGGGTCGGTGAGCGGACTCTTCAGCATTAACAATGGACTTGGCGTGGCGGATACTTTTAACAACCGTCTGCTGGTATTTAGACCTGTTGACGCGTTTAGCTCCGACGTTTTAAGCCAACGTGCTCAACTGGTGGTGGGCCAGCCGGATTTCTCGAGTTCAGCTCTGAATCAGGGTTTTCCCGAAGCCGGGGCGGACCGTCTATTCGGACCCACGGCGGCGGCGGCGTCCGGTACCGAATTGTATGTCGCGGATACGAATAACAACCGCGTTCTGGTGCTTCCGTATTCCGGTTCAGCCGTGGGAAGCGCCACCCGTGTGTTCGGGCAGGATCAATTCAACTTCAATGCGCCGAATTTGGTGGAAGGTAAAGAATTCCGCTTCCAAAGCGGGGGCCAAGGCTCCCCGGAGGCCGGCATTGTGGCCGACCTTACCTCCAACCCTCCCCACCTTTACGTTTCGGACACTTTTAACCATCGCGTGCTTGGGTACAAGGATCTTCGGACCATCAAAGCCGGGGATCGTGCGGATATCGTCATCGGACAGCCGGATTTCTCGCACACAGTGTTGAACTACCCTTCGGGTGATGTCAACGTTCCGACTGCAAGCAGCCTCTTTCTTCCAACCGGCCTCACTCTGGATCCCGCCGGCAATCTTTACGTAGCGGATTCCGGCAACGGCCGGGTGCTCCGCTTCGCCAACCCGTTTACAGCGCCCCAATCG
>JALYXI010000183.1 GCA_030947245.1 Acidobacteriota bacterium | reverse complement strand
ACCTGCAGCACTGAATCCCGGATCTCTTCCGACTGCAACCGGCGCCGATTCATGTGGCTCAGAAGGACGTTTGCCGGATCTTCCGACGCCGCAGACGGAGTTGCGTCGGCACTGCGCCGGTAGGCCTCGCTCGACATGATCAGCTTGTGCATGGCTTTTAGGGACCATTTACGGTCCTTGAACTGCCCGGCCAGCCAATCGAGCAACTCCGGATGCGAAGGCTCGCCGGCGCGCGTGCCCCAATCACTCGGCGTTTTCAGCAGGCCGGTACCGAAATGGCCCTGCCAGATCCGATTCACCATCACCCGGGCGAACAGCGGATTGTCCGCTGCCGCAACCCATTCCGCAAGGGCCTTTCTTCGGAACGTAGTGGTTGCGTGTAGCGGCGGATCCGGAATGTCCCCCCCGCCCAGAGCGGTTAAAAATCCGGGTTTCACCTCTTCACCGGGCGATAGAAAATTGCCACGCTCCGCGATGTAGGTGCGCGGCGCTTCCCGGCCCACATCCACAATTCCCGGCGCCATCGGGGGCGCCGTGTAGCCCGCGAAGATGCCGACAAGACGCCTCTCAATAGCACCCATGCGCTCCGCGTCGGCAGGCGAAAGCGATGCCAATACCTCGTCATCGGTGATTTTGAGCGTTTCTTCCGCCTGGGCAACCAGACCTTGCTGCTCCGAGGTGCGTTTCTTTTCGGCCATCCGGACGGCTGCGCGAGAAGTATCCGGCAGGGCCTCAATTTTCTTCTCGCGCAGGCTCGCGCGGTACGGCTTCTCAATCCGGGCAATCTGCTCACCCATTTGGCGTAGCTTGAACTCGCGCGTATTCGCGGCAAGATCGCTAAAGCGCGCCGTGTTGTATTCCAGGAACACGCGGTCATTTACAGCCGGCGCGAACACCGCCTGCATGCGGTAGTAATCCTTTTGCGGAATGGGATCGAACTTGTGATCGTGGCAGCGCGCGCAACCTACCGTCAGGCCCAGAAACACGGAAGACGTCGTATCGACGGCATCGGTCAGGCGTTCCACCGCATTGATGTCTTCCACCTTGAAAAGCATGTCGCGGTTTGCGCCGACGCGGTAGAACCCGGTACCCGTTCGGGCTTCCGCGTCCTCCGGGTATAACTCATCACCGGCGATCTGTTCCTTAGCGAATTTGTCGTAGGGCTTGTCGTCGTTGAAGCTCTTGATGACGTAATCGCGATAGCGCCAGCCTTCCAGAATGTAAGGATCCTGTTCGAAGCCTGAAGTATCGCCATAACGGGCCAGATCAAGCCAGAACCGCCCCCACTTTTCGCCATACTGCTTGCTCTTCAGCATGCGGTCGATGGCGCGCTCCCACGAACCGGGCTCTTTGTCGTCAAGAAATGCCGCGATCTGATCGGCGGTAGGAGGAAGCCCGAGGAGATCGTAGGAGCCGCGCCGCAGCAGCGTAAGGCGGTCCGCGGGCTGGGCAGGCTGAAGTTTCGCTTCCGCGATTTTGCGGTTCAGGAAAAAGTCGATTCCCGCACGCTCATCGCGAATTGGCTTCGTTTTTTGAAATGCCCACCATTCCGAGCGCTTGGGCGCATTAGAAACGGTTCCCTGCGGCCAGGCGGCGCCCTGCTCAATCCACGTTTTAATATTCGCGATGTCGGGGTCGCTCAGCTTGCCGCCCGGAGGCATGGCAAGCTTGCCCGTATGCGCTACCGCTTGGTATAACAAGCTCCCAGCGGCATCGCCCGGTTTTACGGCGGCGCCACGAGTACCACCTTTCAGAAGGTTGTCGCGGCTATCGATCTTGAAGCCCGACATTCCTGTGGCCGCCCCATGGCATTGCCCGCACTTCGCGTCGAGCACTGCGCGGGCTTCTTCGGGAACGGGGCCGGCAAGCAGAACCGTACCAAATACAATGGACGTCAGAAAGCGCATCGGGGAGGAGAAATCCTTGCGCAAATTATATCATTTGACGCAGTACACTGCCACCACGGCTACGTGACACACGGCTACGTGCGCGGCAGGCTCACCTCGCGGCGGATTTGGCGGAACCGTCAATTACGGCCGCTACCTTGCGGACCAGTGCTTCCGGCGCAAACGGCTTTGGGAAAACATCCCATCCGTCCTCGTCCTTCCAGCGATCGATCGTTTCATGATCGGGGAGCCCGGAGATCATGAGAATCGGCGTGGCCGGCGCGGCTTCCTTCAAGGAACGGATTGCATCGTGCCCGGTAACCCCAGGCAAATATACATTAGTAAGAACCAGGTCAGGAAGCCCGATTTCTATGGCTTTCAGCGCAGAGGGGAGGTCGCCGGCAACCCGGACATCATGACCGGCTTTCTCGAGAATCTTTTTAACCAGGGTTCTGACAGTCGGCTCCGCATCGACTATTAGGATTCGTGCCCCCATAATTAGATTCTCCTTTGCGAAGCGTAACATGATTAGAGCCGCCGGAAAGTGGACTTAGTCAGCAAGTTTCATAGAGCCGTCATAAAAACGACATTACGCCGCGATATCTTACGCTAATCTAACAAAAAGGGTCAAATGAATATCTCGTTGTTTCGCTTCACGCGTTTGATGTGTGCCCCGCTGTTGCTGCTTATGGCCGCGATGCCCGCTGCCGCACAATTCGACACCGCCGAAGTGCTTGGCGCGGTTCACGATAACTCCGGCTCCGCTGTGCCCAATACAGCGGTGACGCTCACAAATCAGGACACCGGTCTGGCCGCTCGCTCCACTTCGGACGACAACGGAAACTACACGTTCTCGAATGTAAAGATCGGCCGTTATACGGTCACCGCCGAAGCTGCCGGGTTCTCAAAGGCAGTCGCCACCGGCGTTGTAGTGAATGTCAACGCCCGCCAGCGGGTCGATCTCACGCTGCAGGTAGGCGCGGTTTCGGAATCGGTGGAAGTCTCGGGCGCGGCGGCCATACTTGAAACCGACTCCAGCGAACGCGGCCAGGTAATTCACACGGCGCAGGTGGTGGAATTGCCTTTGAACGGCCGCGCGTATTCCGACCTGGCTCTTCTTGCCCCCGGGGTAATCCGCTCACCGTCCGCGTTCTCCGGCACACCGCGCGAAGGTTCGTTCATTGTGAACGGGCTGCGGAGTACCTATAACAATTACCTGCTGGATGGGATCGACAACAACGCGTACGGTACCAGTAATCAGGGATTCGCGAATCAGGTGGCTCAGCCGTCGCCCGACGCCGTGCAGGAGTTCGCTGTAATTACGAACAATTACAGCGCCGAATACGGGCGTAGCGGCGGGGCCACCATCAGCGTCGCCACCCGCAGCGGCACGAACGCCCTCCATGGCACCGCCTATGACTTTCTTCGGAATACGCAGTTAAATGCCATCGGGTTCGTCTTCGGTGTCCGCCCGGCGACGTTCAAGAAGCCGACGCTGCAGCAGAATCAGTTCGGAGGAACGATTGGCGGCCCCATCAAGAAGAACAAGATATTCTTCTTCGGTGACTATGAAGGGTTTCGCAGCTTGCAGAAGGTTTTGAACTTCGCCAGCATCCCGTCGCTGAATGACCGCCTGGGCATTTTTCCGGTTGCGGTCACCAACCCGCAGACGGGTAAACTTTATCCTGCGAACACCGCCATACCGGCCAGCGACACCAGCGCGTTCGCCCGCCAGGTGCTCGGCGATCTTCCCGCGCCAACGGGCCCGGGCCGCTCCAACAATTTTCAGCAACTTCTGCTTACCCGTAATTACAACGATAAGTACGACGCGAAGATGGATGCCCAGGTGACCGGAACGCAGTCAGCATTCCTTCGCGTGAGCCAGCGCAAGGTGAACATTTTCAATCAGCCGGATATTTCAGGTCCTTCGGGCGGCAACAGCAACGGTTTTACCCGCGTGCTGACCAACAGATCGATCTGGGCTACACGTGGGCTTTGAGCCCCGCTTCCATTTTGGAAGCCCGCTTCGGCATTTCCCGTACCCGCGCCGGCAAACAGCCACCGCTGGTGGGCGGACCGAGCGAACTCTCCCTATACGGCATCACGGGCCTGCCCACAGACCCCGCGCTGACCGGCGGGCTGGTTGCAACTACACTCACCGGCTATAATCAGTTGGGCCGGCAAGCGACGAGCCCGCAATTCCAGAACCCGCTCGATTTCGATCCGAAGGTAAATTTCGTCAAGAATCTTGGACGGCATTCTCTGAAGATCGGCTATGAGTTGGTCGTCATTCGAACGCAGGTGCTGGACGTGAACCCGTTATACGGGCGCGATGCCTACGCCGGTGGCTTCAGCCGGCCCGCCGGGGCCGCCGCCGATGCGCAAAGCTACTCCGTTGGCGACTTCCTGTTCGGCCTGCGCAGCCAATATGCGCTTGCCAACGACGTGATCGGCAATTACCGCCAGCATGAGCACTTCGCTTACGTCCAGGATG
>JALYXI010000174.1 GCA_030947245.1 Acidobacteriota bacterium | reverse complement strand
GGCCGTGTTCAGCGCCAAAGCGAGCGAAGCGGGCTGATTGTTGATGAAATCCGCGAAGTTACTGAAGGTGTAGGTGCCTTTTGAATCGAATGCAGCAGTGTTGAACAAGCGCTGGCGAACGATGTTTACCCCGAACTTCAGCGCATGGCGGCCAAGAACGTACGAAGCGGTGTCCAGAACCTCGAACTCGTTAGTAGTACGGCCTTGAGGGAAGTTGGACGCACCGCCGATGGTGAACGCGCCGTTAATTGTCGTGGAGGGGTCCGACGGGTCATTCTCCGGAAAAGCAAGAATACTTCGAATAAAGGCAACGCTCACCTGATTCGTCAGAGAGGGCGAGAAAACATGGGTTTCGCTCAGAACGTGGTTCTGGCGCGAAATCGCCTGCGAACCGCTGAACAGGCTTCCGAATCCCAGATTGCTGATCACATCGGGTTGATCGCGACGATCTACCGATGAGCGGGAATAAAGGCTGTCGCGGGTAGTGGCAACAAAATCCACCCGTCCTGTTCCGAGCCAGAACACGTACGGGTTCGCAAGCGGGATCGACGCGCTTCCAAACGGAACCGCAACACCGTTTACGGTCACGTTTCTGGTATTGAAAAAACCTGGATTGCGGGCGTAGATCGAAGGCAAAAACGAGAGAGCGTTCAAGGAGGCGGCCCTGGCGCTTGCGGTTTCACCGGCAGCCAGCGGAATGGAGGAAAGCAGCGCGAAGCCCGCTGGAGTGGGGATGCTGACAGAATTGGCGTTGCCGGCACTGGGTGCTTCCTGGCGGCGGTCCGTTTCCACATTGGCGAAGAAAAAGAGCTTATTTCGGAGCACAGGCCCTCCCAGGCTCCCGCCCGGTTCATTCAAATCGAAACGCGGAGTGCTCTTTAATCCGTTGCGTTTATTGGGCAGCGTGAGCGGAATTAACGAGTTGCCTTGCCAGTACTCGTATGCTTCACCGTGGAATGCATTGGTGCCGCTACGGGTAATCACCTGCAACTGCCCGCCACTGTTGCGGCCGAACTCCGCGGAGTACGCCTGAGACTGCACCTGGAACTCACCCGTGGATTCCGGCGTCACGCGATTGTTGCTGATCGTGACGCTGGCATCGTTGTTGTCGACGCCGTCCAGAAGGAAATTGTTGTTGCGCGCGCGTTGGCCATTGATCGAAATGCCTGTCGAGCCGGGTCCAACGACGGCGGTCGGAGCCAGCAGCGCCAGTTGGTTCACGTCACGGGTCTGCGAGGTTGTCGCGACGTTATCAATAAAGGTCTTCTGAAACGTGCGTTCCACCGTGGCGGTGCTCTTCGAGAGTTCCACGCCCGGAGGATTATCCTGAATATCCACCACGCTTGCCGTGGTTCCCAGGCTGAGCCGCTGATTGAGCGTTACTTCCTGCGAGGTGGTCACTTCTAACCTGTTGACTCGCGCTTCGGCAAAACCAGGAGCGGAAAATCGCACGGTATAAGTACCAGGATCCACACCCGCAAGCCTGTAAAACCCCTCGGAATTGGTGACAGTGGACCGCTCCTGGTTCGTTGTCGCGCTGACGATTGTGACGGTCGCATTTGAGATTACAGCTCCGCTTGGATCTTGTACGGCTCCGAGGATGGCGCCGCGCGTGAGTTGCGCAGGCAGCGGCAGAACAACAAGGAGCAGGCAGAACGAAAGTTTTGAAAGGCTTTTCATGTGATCTTTTCAGGATTGAGATTCGGAACTGCTCTGCGATTGCACGCCATGGGCCTTCGCTAAATACAACAATTGATTGGGCACGTCTGTCCAGCTCTTCTAAAAAGTAGAGATTGGACTGGCTTCTGATTCGTTATCTTCTGTTATTAGAATATTTTGAGGCGTGACTGTGACTGGGAAGAAGGTAAATACCCGCCGCGCACAGCCAGGGTCTGCCGCGCGCATGGTATCATAAGTTTAGTCCCCTGTCCGGCCTGATCGTTAAGCGACGTTCCGGGCGTTAAGGGCCAACCCAAGGAGTCACTCTTTCAAATGGCATCGAATAACTACAACCAGGGCGCGCAAGTGGAACACCAGAAGTTCGGCCTGGGGACCGTGATGTCGCACACCGATGAACGAATCGTCATAAAGTTCGATGATCACGGCGAAAAGAAGTTTATTTCACAGATGGTGCTTGGCTCTCTAAAAAAGAGCGATCGTACACCGCCGGTTGAGAAGCGCGCAACACGCGCCCGGAAGCCGAAAGCGGCGGCAGCGGTACCTGCCGTAGTGGCACAATAGCGGAGGTACGCGTGCGCCCCCGCAAGACCCGGCTGAACCAGTTAACCAGGAAAAACCTTACTTGAACGCGAGACAAAAGCGGTTATTCGAAGATTCGCTCAAAAAAAATCCCGAGATGAAGATGCCTACCCAGGCATCCCGGGGCAGCGAACTGACCGAAGAAGACATGGCTCTTCTGAAGCAGGGTGTAGGCGATAGGACGGGCCGGGCTCCCCAGGCGGGCCAATCCGCGGTGGAGGGAGGCGGAGAAATCACCGCGGAGCAGATGGGCTCCATCGTGACCTATTTCGAGGAGAAGGGTTTCGGCTTCCTTCGACCGGAATCCGGCGGGCGTGATGTCTTTTTTCACATTTCGCGCCTGAGCGAGGGCCAAGCTTCCGACCTGACACCGGGAGCCAAAGTGATTTATGAACTGGGTATGGACCGTACAGGCAAAATGGCTGCCAGCGCCGTGCGCGTGCCGCCTGCCGCTTCCGCCCCGGCGCCTGCTGTCCCCGCGGAAGAGAAAGACCTGAGTAGTTGAGAAGCGCACCACGGGGCCGTGCGGAACTCCCGTTTTGACCCTTCGTTTAGAAAGGGCGGGAGACCACCGGACGCCTTTAGGGGCCATCCCCGGTTGCCCGGTAGAGGCCAGCACACCAGCGCCGCTTGGGTAGTCCCCCTCATTTTTGAGTGTTGGATCAAAAATAGGAAGGCCACACCTGCTTTGCAGAAGCGCTTCTCGTTTATCAGTCTACACCGCTTTCGCTAAATGAGAGATCCCTGTGTCTGACGCCGTTCCCCTTCCGCCTCGTCCCCACGTAGAGCAATACAGAAAGCTTGCGAAAGAGCTTCAACACGCTTGCAAATCGAGCGATCCCGGCGCCGTCCATGAGTGGGCGGCGCGTTGGGCACAAAAGCTGGCGCAGGTTCAAAGTTTTGCAATCAACGTCGAAGCGGAAAAGATCGAGCAGCACTGGGGCAAGTTCAAGATCGCGAATGAAAGCGCCCGGCCGTGCACTCTGGCCAGAGCGCGGCATTTCATTGCACGCGAGCACGGCTTCGTCAGCTGGCCGAAATTTGCCGGGCACCTGGAAGCCCTGGCAAACATCAAATCTCCTATCTCGGAATTCGAAATGGCGGCGGACGCGATCGTCAATGGCAACTCAGCAGCCCTAGCGAAGCTGCTGATCGATGTTCCGGAATTGGCGCGAGCGCGTTCCACCCGTCAACATCGTTCGACGCTGCTCCACTATGTTTCCGCGAACGGGGTCGAGAACTTCCGCCAGAAGACGCCGGAGAACATTATCGAGATCACGATGCTGCTGCTGAACGCCGGGGCCGATGTGGATGCCGAGTCAGACGCCTATGGCGGCCGCTCGACCACGCTTGGGTTGACGGCGACCAGCGTGCATCCCGAAAAGGCCGGCGCGCAGCTCGCGTTATTGGAACTGCTGATCGGCCACGGTGCAAGGATTGACGGTCCGGACGGCGGTAGCTCGGTCAATGCCTGCCTCCGTAACGGGCGTGCGCAGGCGGCTGAGTTCTTGGCCGGCCTTGGCGCGCGGTTGGACCTGGAAGGAGCGGCCGGGACCGGGCGGCTGGATGTCGTCAAAAGCTTTTTCACCGGCGACAGCCTGAAACCAACGGCAACGAGTGAACAGATGAAGGATGGGTTTGCGTGGGCGTGCGAATTTGGACGCACGCAGGTTGTCGAGTTCCTGCTGGATCGAGGCATGGAGGTGAGTGTGCGCCTCAGGCACCACGGGCAGACCGGGTTGCACTGGGCGGCGTTCAGCGGGGCCGTGGATACCGTGAAGATACTGTTGAAGCGGCACGCGCCCGTTGATGTGAAAGATGAAACCTTCGGCACGACGCCGCTTGGCTGGGCTCTTTACGCGTGGCGCAATGAGCCGGAGGCTGGGGCGCCTGGCCGCCACCATCAAGTGACCGCTCTCTTGCAAGTGGCCGCTCTCTTGATCGCGGCGGGAGCCAGGGTGGAACCGGACTGGCTGGTTGACCGGAAGGTTCTCGCTGACCCGGAGATGCTGGCAGCCCTCACGCACCGGATCGCGGCGGGTTAATAAAAAAAAACGCGGCCCCCTTTACAGGGACCGCGTTGCTTACCGACGATGCTGGGGCCGGTTTAGTAGTCCATGCCCTCGGGACCGTGGCCGCCGCCGGGGCCGCCGGCCGAAGCGGATTTCTTCTCCGGGATATCGCAGATCATCGCTTCGGTGGTCAGCATGAGGCTGGCGATCGACGCGGCGTTCTGGAGTGCGGTGCGGGTCACTTTAGTCGGATCGATGACGCCCGCGGCAACCAGATCTTCGTAGTTGTCGGTGGAGGCGTTATAGCCGAAGTTGGAATTGTCGTTCGAGCGAACTTTCTCGACCACAATAGCGCCTTCATGGCCGGAATTCAGAACGATTTGGCGGAGGGGCTCTTCGCAAGCGCGGCGGACAATGTCGATGCCGAACTGCTCATCGCCTTCCAGCTTGTGGCCTTGCAGAGCCTTCGACGCACGGAGCAGCGCAACGCCGCCGCCGGGGACGATGCCTTCTTCGACAGCCGCGCGGGTTGCATGGAGCGCGTCTTCGACACGGGCCTTCTTTTCCTTCATTTCGGTTTCGGTCGCCGCGCCCACTTTGATCACCGCAACACCGCCGGCCAGCTTGGCCAGGCGTTCCTGCAGCTTCTCGCGGTCGTAATCGGACGTGGTGTCTTCAATCTGAGCGCGCAACTGCTTAATGCGGCCTTCGATTGTTTTGGGAGCACCGGCTCCGTCAACGATGGTGGTGTTGTCTTTGTCCACGGTGACGCGCTTGGCACGGCCGAGGTCTTCGAGCTTGACACCTTCCAGCTTGATGCCGGTTTCTTCAAAGATCGCCTTTCCGGCGGTGAGAATGCCGATGTCTTCGAGCATTGCCTTGCGGCGATCGCCGAAGCCGGGGGCTTTCACGGCGCAGGCGTTCAGAGTACCGCGGAGCTTGTTGACAACCAGCGTGGCCAGGGCTTCGCCTTCCACTTCTTCCGCGATGATGAGTAGCGGCTTGCCGGAGCGGGCGATCTGTTCCAGCAGCGGCAGCAGGTCCTTCATGTTGCTGATCTTCTTTTCGTGAATCAGGATGTAGGGATCTTCAAGCACCACTTCCATCCGTTCGGGGTCGCTCACGAAATAGGGCGAGAGATAGCCGCGGTCGAACTGCATGCCTTCCACTGTGGAAAGCTCCGTGACCATGGTCTTCGATTCTTCAACAGTGATGACGCCGTCTTTTCCGACCTTCTTCATCGCGTCGGCGATGATGCCGCCGATGGTGTGGTCGCTATTGGCGGAGATGGTGCCGACCTGAGCGATCATGTCACCGGAAACAGGCTTGGACATACCCTGAACCGCGGTCACGGCGATCTCGACGGCCTTGTCGATTCCGCGCTTCATTGCCATCGGGTTTGCGCCGCTGGTGACTGCCTTTACGCCTTCGCGAAAAATGGCCTGCGCGAGAATGGTAGCCGTGGTGGTACCGTCGCCGGCGACATCGGAGGTCTTTGACGCGACTTCACGAACCATCTGAGCACCCATATTTTCCAGCGGGTCCTTCAGTTCGATCTCTTTGGCAACCGTGACACCGTCTTTGGTGATGTTCGGGCCGCCGAACTTTTTCTCCAGAACGACATTGCGTCCCTTGGGACCGAGGGTGACCTTCACCGCGTCGGCCAATTGATTCACGCCGCGCAGGATCGCCTGCCGGCTCATATCCGCATAAACAATCTGTTTTGCCATGATTTCTTGAGTCTCCTTAAACTAGAAACTAGCTGGCCTTCGAGGCCGCTACGGGCTGGTTATCGAGAATGCCTAAAATCTCATCCTCACGCATGATCATGTATTCCTGGCCATCGATTTTGATGTCGCTGCCGGAGTACTTTCCGAAGAGGATGCGATCGCCTACTTGAACATCAAGCGGGACCAACTTGCCATCTTCCAGGCGCTTGCCTTTACCGATTGCGGCGACTTCACCTTCTTGGGGCTTTTCTTTAGCGGAATCGGGGATATACAGACCGCCCTGCATGGTCTCTTTGTCCTCGACGCGTTTGACGACCACGCGGTCATATAACGGGCGAATTTTCATAATTTTTTGAACCTCTGGATTGAGAATCGGATGTTTCGAGAGCGGGATGCTCCCGAACACTATTATTAGCACACTCAGAGGGAGAGTGACAACAATACTCTGTAAGCGGCTGGAATGATTACGAATTTTGGTTGAAACAAATGCCGGGTCGAGCGCCTCGGAGGATGAAAAGGCGCCTTCTCCGGCTTTCCCCGGGCTTAACCGCCCCAGAGTTCGTCGACCGGCCCATAGACGTCCTGGTCGGAGTTCGGAACATAGTAAAACCCGCGGCCCAAAGGATCGTCGTGGCGGACGGTAGTCCAATCGATTCCCATTGCGGAGTAGATGGTGGCCTCTATATCCTCCGGCTTAATGTCGCGCTGCCGGGACCAGCCTGGATCCACCGTCATGGATCCGGTGGCATCGGTTGAGCCGATAGCACGGCCGCCCTTTACCCCGCCGCCGGCGAACATGACGAATTGTTGCAGGAAATGATCCCGCCCGCCCGCGGAAGTCAGCTTGCCTGTAGTGCGGCCGAATTCGCCCAGCATCACGACCATGGTGCTATCCAACTGACCCGAGGCTTTCAGATCCGCGAGAAAGGCCGATAAACCGTCATCGAGCAACTTGGCGAACGTGGGGAGTTGGGCCGGCGCATAGATATTCTGGTGCATGTCCCAGCCGCCCTGAGTGACCTGGATAAAGCGGGCGCCTTCATTCGCCGTAAGCACCTGTTTTGCGACCAGAAGCGCGTTTCCAAATCCCGTGTTGCCGTACCGGGAGCTCTCGGCGGCGGAATACTGGAAAGCTTTGCTGACCGTCGGGTTGTACATCATGCCCTGGGCGGCCTGATAGAAGTGATCGTAATCCTCGACCGGCTTGCCGTAAGGTGAGTTCTGGCGGAGCGCGTCGTCTATGTGATGCAGGTAATCGTAGCGATCGCCAAAACGCTGCTGGCCGGTGCTGTTTATGGTATTGGTGATGCCGGAGACCGACGGTTGGACCCGAAACGGAGCGTATTCCGAATTAAAGTAGCCCGGCCCCGCTCCGTTTGAGGAGTTCAGCGCCAGAAAGGTGGGGAATACCTGGCCCGGGCGGCGTTCGCGTTCTTTTTCGATGGCGACAACACTGCCAATATTGGGCGAGATGTTGCCAAGCACGGCAGCCGGGTTGCGGCCGATTTGCACCCAGTTCTGGCCGAGCCCGTGGACCAGCGCCCAGGCCCGCATGGAGCGGATAATGGCGATATCGCCCAATTGGGCGCCGAGTTTCGGCATAATCCCTGTGGGCCAAGTCACGTTGTTAACCGTGGCCGGATTGAAACTCTCGGGCGTGACCCCGTCGATCATCTTGAAATCGAACGTGTCGGTATGACTGGGCGCGCCGGCCAGCAGAATGAATACGACGTTCCTGGCCGTATTTTTGGGCGTTACCGGCCCGGAGGTGGAGATGACGGGCGCGGCCTTCAGCCGGTTCGCGAGAAAGGAAGCCGTAACACCGGCCCCGGCAAGCTGAAAGAAGTGCCGGCGCGAGAGATGCGGCCGCGCGTAGAAGGACTTCGTGGGATGCGGATACTGTTCCACCAGCTTGTCGAACTTGCCTTGGCTATCCATATAATGCCGGTCTCCTTTTTGATCGTGATTGCGGGCTAGTAGTTGAAGATGAAATCTACTTTGTTAAACAGCGCCCAGAAAATATCTTCCGCCGCGGAAGCGCGGTTTCCTGACATGAGCTTCTGAAGTCCAGCGTTGATTTCCGCATCGGTCGGGCGCCGGGAAAGCGCACTCATATAGAGAGTGTCCAGAAGTTGCGCGTTGGGCAATGTCAAGCTCTTCGCAAGAAGACCGCCCGTAGTTGTCGATTTAATGCGCGATTCGACAAAGGCGTCGTTCATCAGATCCAAAGCCTGAAGGATTGAGCCGTCCGGGCGGCGCGGGTTAACGTCCCGATCCCCGCGAAGGAAGGTATCGAGGAAAGCGGTGACCGTCCCGCCGGGCATGCCGGCTACGTCGGGCAACTGCATGGCATAAGAAACGTTCCCAAAACCGGGCGAGGTAACGCCGTAGGTGGTGGAATCTTTTGAAAACCCATTGATGCTATAGCTCGGAATGACGCCGGTCGCTTGCACAACCGCATCGTGGATCTCTTCCGCCCAGAGCCTGCGGACAAACTTGCGGGCGAAATACTTCTCGTTTGCCGCATCCCAGGTTCCGTTATATTCCGATGAAAGCTGATAAGTCTCAGAATTGACGATTTCCCTCTGAAGCGCCTGCAGGTCGAAGCCGCTTGCGATGAAGTGCTGTGTCAGTGCGTTCAGAAGGGCGGGGTTGCTGGGCTGTAGAGTCCAGGGAGCCGGCGGTGGATTCGCGGGATCGAGCCGGGCCGGATCGAACTGGTCCGGCGGATCGACAATGCCGCGGCCGAAGAACTGCGCCCACACATAATTCACCGCGGCGCGGGCGAACTGCGGGTCCGCGGTGATGAATTTGGCGAGCGCCGTCCTGTAATCTTCTCCCTGCGAGGGAGTTCCGCCTGTAAGGAAGTAATTGGGAGCAATTACCTTCACAGCCGTGCTGCCGGTTCCAAGCGGTATTCGGGCCGGCCGGTTCCCCGTAGTGCTGCCCAACTGATAATCGGTGGTGTATTTGTCAACCGTCCAGTAGTAAAGATTGTTATTCTGCGGCTGATTCGGATCCGTGATTTTAACCCTTTTGGGCCAAGTGCGCGCCATGAAAGCCGAAAGCTGCCACGCCTGGTAACGGGTGGTCTGGCTGGCCCAAAGATTGATGGAATCCAAATGACCCCGCCCGTTGTGGCAGAGCAGGCAGTTCACATGAGTCATTCCAAGAAATTGCTCGGCAACGTTGACGGTTTGCTGGTCAAAGATATCTTGTTGGGGACCGCCGCTGACCACGCCGCCAATGATCCAGTTCACCTGCCCGTTTGTCTGATCGAAGTTATTGGTCCCTTGAGCGGCGATGATCTCGCCGGCCATCTTGTCATAAGGCTTGTTGGCCGTAAGAGAATCGTGAATGTATTTATAAAAAGCGTTCCGGCCTTCGGGGCGGCGCTGCGTTCCGGCCACATTCGTTGCATTGTTCTGGAGCAGGTCGCCATAGTACATGGTCCATTTGTCCACCCACTCAGGCTTCGCGAGCAGTTCGTCAATCAGATTGGCGCGCTTACCGGGGGTATAGTCGTTTGCAAAAGACCGTATGCGCTCGGGCGTGGGAATACGGCCGGTCAGGTCCAGGGTGACGAGGCGAATAAAAGTGTAGTCGTCCGTTTTGTCCGCCGGGGTGACATTGTTGGATTTGAGATCGGCCAGGATAAAGGCATCGATTGAATTCGCGGCGGGCGCCGTGCTGAAACTGCCGCCTGAGGATGCGGATGAATCACTGATGGACGAAGCACCCTCGATATGAAGTGATTTCGTGACCGCGCGCGTGGTGCGGGAAAGCTGTGACTCCTCCGGAACTCCCGAGACCCGGAGCGCGGATTTCATGAATGTTTCGCGCTTGGCGCCGAACAAAGTGCAATCCGAGTGATCCACCGCGAGCTCGGCTGCTTGCCTGGTT
>JALYXI010000173.1 GCA_030947245.1 Acidobacteriota bacterium | reverse complement strand
TTTCGATCTGAAGGTAAATTTCGTCAAGAATCTTGGACGGCATTCTCTGAAGATCGGCTATGTGTTGGTCGTCATTCGAACGCAGGTGCTGGACGTGAACCCATTATACGGGCGCGATGCCTACGCCGGTGGCTTCAGCCGGCCTGCCGGGGCTGCCGCCGATGCGCAAAGCTACTCTGTAGCCGACTTCCTGTTCGGCCTGCGCAGCCAATACGCGCTTGCCAACGACGTGATCGGCAATTACCGCCAGCATGAGCACTTCGCTTACGTCCAGGATGACTTCAAGTTTTCTTCCAAGCTGACGCTGAACCTGGGCCTGCGCTGGGAATACGCCACGCCGCGCTGGGAGCGGGATAACGTCCTCAGCAATTACGACCCGGCTACGAACTCTATTTTGCGGGCAAAGGACGGCAGTATCTACGACCGCGCGCTGGTCAAACCGGATTACAAAGATTTCGCTCCGCGCATCGGATTTGCTTACAGCGCCACGCCCAATACGGTGCTCCGGGGCGGTTATGGTATCAGCTACATTCACCAGAATCGCGTCGGATCAGGCGATCTGCTCGGCATCAATGGGCCTCAGGTAGTGATTGCGACGGTCAACCAGACCAATCCGGCGGACCCTTCGTTCCGCACGACGCAGCAGGGCTATCCCGCGGGCTTGACGAACCCGAACAACTTCAATCCCGTTCTTTCGAACATCACTTACGTCCCGAAGGACTTAAAGACGCCCTACGTACAGACCTGGTTTTTCTCCGTTCAGCGGCAGATTGCCAAGGACACGGTTCTGGATGTTGCTTACGTCGGTAACCACTCAGTCGCTCTACCCGTTTTTGGCGACTATAACCAGGCATTCCCGCAGCCTACGCCTACTTCGAATATTCCGCTTCAGCTCCGGCGGCCCAACCAGAGCTTTGGAGCGATTACCTGGTATGACCCGGCCGGCTTTTCAAATTACAATGCAGCGCAAGTGAAATTCGAGCATCGTCTCTCCGGCGGCTTGTACCTGTTGAATTCATTCACCTGGTCGAAGGCGATCGATAACTCAAGCCAGTCGCTCGACACTTCGAACGGAAACGCGGCGAGCCCGCAAAACATTCGTAATCTGGCGGCGGAGAAAGGGCCGTCGAATTATGACATCACTCTCGCCAACATCACCAGCGTGGTTTACCAGATTCCGTTCGGCCGCGGCAGAATGTTCGGCTCCAATTACCCGGGTGTGATCGATCAGGTTCTGGGCGGCTGGGAAATCACGGGGATCAACACTGCGCTTTCTTCCCCGCCCATCAACCTGCGCGCCTGGTCGGGCTCCATCCCGGCGGCATTCCAAGTCGTCGGCAACCTGTCCGACTTCCGCGGCGGCGAAGCGTACCGGCCAAATATCCTGGGGCCCGCGCTAGCCCAGGGAAGCGCCCGCACGGTGGACAACTATTTCGATAAGAGCAACGTTCAGCTTCCGGCCGACCCAAGCCAGCCGTTCGGCAACGCGGGCCGGAACAGCGTTCGGGCCACGCCGCTGAACCAACTGGACATAGGGATTGACAAGAGTTTCCGGTTGCCGCGCGAAGGCATGCGTCTTCAGTTCCGCTCGGAGTTCTTCAACATCCTGAACCATACGAACTTCGGCGCGGCGAATTCGGACCGCGCGAGCGCCGCCTTCGGAACAATCCGCAGCACGTTTCCGGCCCGGCAGATTCAATTCGCGTTGAAGCTGATCTTCTGAGAGGAGAGGGAATCCACTTAGCGCTTAAAATGCTTGCTGAGCGCTAGTCCCTGGCGCTGGTAGTTCGACCCGATGCCCTGGCCGTACAAGCGGCTGGGCACGGCCATCAATCTTTCGAATGTCAGGCTTCCCACTTCCTGGCCGTCCTCCAGCAGAAAGGGGACTTCGTGCGACCGCACTTCGAGCACTGCGCGCGTTCCCTTGATGTCGTCCGTCCCGTACCCGAAGCCGGGATCGAAAAAGCCGGCATAGTGGATTCGGAACTCTCCCACGGAAGGGTCGTACGGCACCATCTCCGCGGCGTAGCCGGGTGGAATCCGAATCTTCTCTTTCGAGGCGAGGATGTAGAAATCTTCCGGGTCCAGCACCAGATCGCGGTTCTTGGTCCGGTAGATGGTGTCCCAAAACTCACCCGGTTCATAGTGCCCGATACAGTCGAGATCGATCAGGGAAGAGTGCTTCTTGGCGCGATAGCCAATGATGTCGCTTCCGCCGACGCCCTGCAGGTCGACAGAAAGCCTCAGTCCGCCGGCAATCAGAGCTTCAACCGGGAGTTCGCCCTCGTCGTAAACCAGCATTTCGCGCTCGTCTAACCGGGTAAGATCGGCATCGGAAAATTGCGGAGCTCCCCGAGTGAGCCGCAATTGGCTGAGCCGCGCACCGGCTCGCACCAGCACGCTAAAGGTCCTCGGCACTACCTCGGCATACAACTTGCCTTTATAACCGGGCGGCACAAATTCGAACTGCCGTCCGTAATCCGTGATCACCCGCGTGAAGATATCCAGGCGGCCAGTAGAACTTTTTGGATTGACCTTGCCCGAAATTTGAGAGGGCAGGCTTAATTCCTCCCGCAGCGGAACAATGTACACGCAGCCTTTCTCCAGCACCGCCGGACGGGTCAGATCGAGCTCGTGCAGTTTATGACCGGCCAGTTTAGCCGCTACGGTCGATTGATCGCCGGGCAGGAAACTCGCGCGCACCCGGTAAGCCACCGGCCCCAGGCGCAGATCGAGGCTCGATGGCTGAATCTGGTCCGGAAGCACCGGTACGACGGAGGAAATATGCCCGGCGGCAATCATTTCCTCCAGCATCTGCGAGGGCAGAATGCCTGTCTTGAAGCCATTAGGAGAATTTCTGGTAAGTTCCGGAAAAAGGCCAGGACCCGCAGAGTTCATTCCGCGCCGTGACGGCCGACGTTGTAAACAAAGATGCTGTGCGGGCGGCCACCGACCGCGATACTTTCTTTGATCGCCGGCTTCCATCCACGAATCTCGTAATCGTGGGAAACCACCCGCGTGCCGGGGCGCAAGGAGCGCTCGAACACCGGCCGCAGCCTGTCGTTGGAACTGGTAAGGAAGTAGATGGTTACTACATCGGCGGGGCTCAGATCGTAATGCAAAGCATTTCCATGCACAATCAAAATCTGTTGGTCCAGACCCATCTGCTTGATGCGGTTGAATGTCTGTTCGTATAGATCGCGTGAGAGCTCAATACCGACGGCGCGGGCCTTAAATTTCTGCGCTGCCATGATGACCACGCGTCCTTCGCCGCAGCCCAGGTCATAGACCATCTCTCCCGGTTTCAGGTGCGCGGCCTCAAGCATCCGCTCGATCACCAGCGGGGGGGTCGGCATATCGGGACCCAACGTATCGGGATTCTTGAAATGCTGACCGAACGCAGGAGTTGAGAGCGCGAACGCTCCGAAAAGCAGAAAAAAGGAAAGCCGGCGCATAGGTATCAAGTTATTGCGAGGAGAGATTCGGAAATCCCTTCCCACCTTTTGATCTTACTATACGGGCGACAATGTCGCTCCACGCGACCCACAGGTCGCGAGGCCTGCTGATCGTATACTCGACGCCCCGCAGCTTTTTCACAGCCGTTCCGATTGCATCGCGCCACGGATTCGCTTGCGGGTAGAGATTGTAATTCATGTAAAACACGGGGAAGCTGAGGTTCTCCAGCTGTTTCAGCGATTCCTGCGTAACGCCTTCTTCCAGCATGACCTTTGGTCCGGCGAAGATCATCGCGTCCGGGTGCGAATTGGTCATCTCTTCCGCAATCAGAGTGCTTAAAAATCCGGTGTCCCCATGCTTCTGTTCCAGTTTCTTCAGCGTGACGGTCCCCAGATTCAATGAATTCAGGGAGTCTCCGAGGGCGGGGAAGTTGATCTGCTCGCTTTCATCCTGGCGGTAAAGGACCCGTTGCTCCTGCATATTAAAAGCGACCACCGTGAACTTGCAAATCCGCGGCTCCCGCGAGATGTTTCTCAGGATGGAAATCAGGGCATTTGTGTCTATGGGCTGCAGTGTAGGAGAGTGGGAGCGCTGCGGCGCGAAATTGACCATCACTTTTACATTCAGAGGTCCGCTTTTCTCATCCCGCGCTACCGGAGGCTCTTCTTTGAAGGGTTCGCGGTCGCTCGGCTCCACGACATTCGGGAGGATGGAGAGTACCACTTCATGATCTTTCTGACTGAGCGCGGCGGTTGTGTCCCAGTAGGAGGAGCATAAACGCTCGGCCCGGTCCCGCATCAGCCAATCGACGTGGTAGACGCCTTCACCCAAGTCGAAATTTCCTTGCAAATACGCCTCCCCTTTGGCGTCTTCGTCGATCTTCGGCACTGAAATCCGGTGCGAAAAATACCTCGGGTGTTCTTTGTCTTTATCGGGGATGACGCGGAAGATCATGGTCAGCGTATTGTCAGTTCCGGCCAGCTCCTTAAGCGGCACCGTCACTTCATACCCGGAGTGAAAACGAAGATCAAAACCGAGAAATGGCTTTAGCGGCTCAACGCTGCACCCTATATCTTTTCGTATCTCCTGGGCTTCAAGAACCGCTTGATCCGTGCTGAATGTTCTTACCGCTCCGCCCGGCCCGGACGCGGGCATGGGCACTTGGCTGTACAACCGGTTGGGGCCGAACAGAGGAAGAGCGAAGGCAACGATAACGGCGCGAACTTGGATGCTGAGCACGATGCCCATAAGAACCCGGCGCACTGCAACTGTACTTAGACAAGTTGTACACAACCGGAAGCGAAGCGCAACTTCCCCGTGTTTATGGGGCAAATACCGGCCTCCCGTTCTTTAGGTCAACGAATTGCTCGATGGATTCAAGACTATCCATGGAGGAATTAGATCTTTGTTGCGACCTGGGACGCGCACGCGCCGAAACCGATCGCCTCTTCACGCATCTTGATTGCGCGGCCCTCTATGACCGGCCCATTGCAGAGCGTCACCGAATTGTTTTCTATCTGGGACATCTGGAGGTTTTTGACTGGAATCTAATGAAACAGACGGGCATGGATGACAAATCGCCCGTGCCCGCGTTTGACAATCTCTTCGCATTTGGCATAGATCCCGAGCCCGGAAAACTTCCGGATGATCAGCCGGCCGATTGGCCAGCGTTGCCGCAGATCCAGTCGTATAACCGGGAAGTCCGCGCCGCTATAGACCGCTATGTGGAGAGAAAGCCGGATCCGGACTCCGTGCAAATGATGGTGGAGCACCGGCACATGCATGCGGAAACATTCGCGTACATCCTGCACAATCTGGATGCAAGGAAGAAACGGGGTCCCGCGGACATCTCACTTGAGACTGCCCGTCCTCAACCTGAAATGATCCAGATTCCAGCGGGAAGCGCCACTCTCGGGAAATTGCCCGACACAGGTTTCGGCTGGGACAACGAATTTATGGAACTCTCCGTGAACGTTCCGTCTTTTTCGGTGAGCCGCTATAAAATCACAAACGGCCAATTCCTAGACTTCATGATGAAGACGGGTGCGCCCGCCCCTTATTATTGGTATCAAGAAAACGGCCCGTGGTTCTATCGCGGCATGTTTCAGGATCAGCCACTTCCGCTCCACTGGCCCGTGTATGTGACTTGGCAGCAGGCTACGGCGTACGCCAGGTTCCACAATCTTTCGCTTCCCACTGAGCCGCAATACCATCGCTTCGCGTTCGGCGCTCCGGAAGGCACGGAACGTCCTCTCCCCTGGAAATCTTCCTCCCCTGTCGACGGGAACTTCGACTACTGCCGATGGGATCCCATGCCCGTTAATGCGTCGCCTGCGACAGATAGCGCGTTCGGCGCTGCGCAGACTGTTGGGAACGGTTGGGAATGGACTTCTACTCTCTTCGCGCCTTTTCCGGGCTTCGCGTCAAGGCCGGCGTACCCCGGTTATTCCAGCAACTTTTTCGACAACGCGCATTACGTTCTCAAGGGCGCCAGCCCACGGACTTCCGCCAGCTTGGTGCGCCGTTCCCTCCGCAACTGGTTTCGTCCCGATTACCCGTACGTATACGCCACGTTCCGCGTGGTGGAAGACTGAAGATTCTCCTTCATGCCCGCCCACGCGATTGACCTCTCTCCAGCTCTCGATAGCGCCTTTGCGCGCGATGTCGCCCGCGGGCTTGCAGCCCATCCCCAGAAATCCATTCCGTCCCAATATCTGTATGACGAACTAGGCAGCATCCTGTTCGACGCTATCACCTTGCTTCCGGAGTACGGGCTCACACGCGCTGACATCCGGCTGCTTCGTGCCCACAGTTCTGAACTCCTGTCCGCGCTTCCCGCTAATCTCTCAATCGTAGAGTTGGGCAGCGGCACCGGTTCAAAAACGCGCTGGATTCTTGAGGCAGCCGTTGGCAGGGCGCCAGTCACTTATTATCCAATCGATATTTCCGCAACCGCAGTGAACCAGTGCGCCAGTATTCTGGAATCTATACCCGGGGTTGCTATTGCCCCGCAAACCGGAACCTATCTGGAGGGCTTGGCAAAGGTCACGGGCGAGCGCACACGCGGAAACTCTTTGCTGGTTCTGTTTCTCGGCTCGACGATCGGCAACTTCGATTACTCCGCCGCCCGCGCGTTTCTACGGGAAATTCGCTCGCTTCTCCATCCAGGCGATTCGCTTCTGCTCGGCACCGACCTGATCAAACCCCTTCCGCAACTGCTCGCGGCTTATGACGATTCCACCGGAGTCACCGCGGCTTTCAATCTGAACCTGCTGGGCCGTTTGAATCGTGAACTCGGGGCGAATTTCAACCTTCGGGAATTTGCTCACGAAGTCCGGTTCCCTCAAGGTGAATCCCGCATCGAGATGCACCTGCGTTCCCGTATCCCCCAAACGGTGGAGATCGAAGCGCTGGAGCAAAGCTTTCGGTTCCGCGCAGGTGAAACGATTTGGACGGAAGGATCTTATAAATTCCGCCGCTCCGAAGTGAAGGACCTTGCCGGGCAGACCGGGTTCGTTCTCCGCAGGCAGTGGATCGACCACGAATGGCCTTTCGCCGAGACTCTCTTTGGCGCTGCATGAGCCCGCTGGTCGAATTCATTGACGTTTCTTACATTCCGCCTTCCCAAACGCGCCCTGTCCTCGAAGCTTTTAATCTTCAGCTCGCACGGGATGAGACTGTGGTCCTGTTGGGCCGAAGCGGCAGCGGCAAGACCACAGCGCTCAAACTGGTAAACGGGCTTTTGTTTCCTACGGCCGGCGTGGTCCGGGTGGAAGGTAAGTCCACGCGCGACTGGGATCCTGTTGCTCTCAAGCGCCGCATTGGCTATGTGATCCAGGAAGCCGGACTCTTTCCTCATTTCACTGTAGCCCAGAATATTTCCCTTCCTCCCCGTTTAGCCGGCTGGGATACACAGAAAATGGAGGCGCGCACCGCCGAGCTGCTTTCCACCGTGCAACTTACTGAATTGGCCTCACGCTACCCGCGTTTTCTGTCGGGCGGCCAACGGCAGCGTGCTGGAGTAGCCCGCGCCTTGGCAGCTCACCCCGCGCTTCTTCTCCTCGATGAGCCTTTCGGAGCCCTCGATCCGGTAACCCGGCTTGCGCTCCAGCGCGAATTCCAGGCGCTTGCCAAGACAGCACTGTTTGTGACCCATGATATTCGCGAGGCTCTCCTTCTGGCCACCCGGGTCGCGCTCCTGCACCAAGGGCGCTTAGCCGTGCTGAATACTCCGGAGCATTTCCCTTCCTCCACCCATCCCGAAGCCCGCGCCTTCCTGGAAGTGCTCACGCCGGACGCTCGCCATGTGGGCTGACCTGGCTCGCGAATCGCTTGACCTCACCCTCGAACATCTTTTCCTAGTCACCGTTTCTGTTCTCTGCGCCGCTGCCATTGCAGTCCCTACGGCGATTGCGCTCACTCGCCGCGAACGGTGGCGGCGCGCTGTATTAGGGCTCGTCAATATATTCCAGACGGTCCCCAGTTTGGCGCTTTTCGGATTTCTGATTCCGATCCCGCTTATCGGCGGGATCGGCAAACGCACCGCCATCCTGGCACTGATTCTTTACGCGCTTCTTCCTATTCTGCGCAACACGCTGCTCGGCATTACCGGGATTGATCCGGCCATCCGCGAATCAGCCGTTGCGATGGGCATGACGCCCGGCCAGATTCTGCGCGAAGTGGAACTTCCGCTCGCCGCGCCTTCTATTTTTGCTGGCCTCCGCGTTGCCACTGTGACTACCATAGGAACTGCCGCCATTGCAGCCGCCATCGGTGCGGGCGGCCTGGGCGTTTTCATCTTCCGCGGCATCGCTTCGGTCGACAACGCGCAGATTCTGGCCGGCGCCGTTCCGGCCGCACTGATGGCCCTTGCGGCCGATGAAGGATTTGGATGGATCGAACGAAAAGTCTCACCGCCCTGACACTTGCATCCCTGCTGCTCACCGGCTGCACCAAACAGCCGGAGCTGGTTGTTGGCTCGAAAAACTTCTCCGAACAATTGATTCTCGGCGAAATCGCAGCCCAGCATATTGAGTCCACGCTGCACATTCACGTGCGCCGAAAGCTCGACCTGGGAGGCACGCTCCTAGCCCACAAAGCTTTGCAAGCCGGAGAGATCGATCTCTACCCGGAATATACCGGAACCGCTCTTACCACGATCTTGAAACAACCGCCTGAGGCAGACCCGGCCGCCGTCCTTGCGAAAGTCCGCGCGGCTTACAAGCCCTGGAACCTGGAATGGGCAGACCCGCTCGGCTTCAACAATACGTTCGCCATGGTGATCCGCAGGGAAGATGCCGATGCCCGGAATGTACACACCCTCACCGAAGCGGCTGCCCTTCCGAAAGGCTGGCGCTTGGGCGTCGGGTATGAATTCGTCAGCCGACCCGACGGCTTGGCCGGCCTGATTTCCACTTACCGCCTGAACGCCAAAGGCAGCGTAAAAACCATGGATCTGGGGCTTTTGTATCAGGCTCTGGAACAAGGACAGGTGGACATGGTCGCAGGCAACAGCACGGACGGACAGTTGTCGTCCAAGCCTTTCGTAGCTTTGGAGGACGACCGCCATTACTTTCCGCCCTATGAAGCTGCGTTCGTGGTTCGCTCCGCCGCGTACGCCAAGTTCCCCGCACTTCGCGCCGCGTTGGCCCAAATCCATTTGAGTACCAGTCAGGTCCGGCAGCTTAACCATGATTTGGAAAGTAATCACACGCCAGTGCGCCAGATCGCAAAGAACTTCCTATCCCATCATTAGGAGAGCCACAAATTCCGGCATCGAGCGCGTTCGCGATGTTTGTTTTCTTAACCTCGATTGTCCCGCTGACTGCCTTCTTTTTACGAAAGCCGAATTCGAACCCGCTATGGAGTGACTGGCGGCGCGCCGGAGCAGGTATCGGGGAAGGCCGCGTTGACGGGGGAAAGCCGCGGGGGTAACCTGAGGGTACTGGCTGTTCACGATGACCCGCTATTTGCCCGCCCGGCACTATATCTCTTTCGGCATTGTGGCCCTTGGTCTTGCCGTATTTTCCGGCTGGCTGGGTATTGAGTGGACTCCTGCGTTTGTTCCGGCAGCTCTCTTTCTTGCGAGTGCGGTGCTCCTGCTTGCATTAGCCGTGCGCTCGCCCATTGAGGTTCAGGAGAGCTATCTGG
>JALYXI010000142.1 GCA_030947245.1 Acidobacteriota bacterium | reverse complement strand
ACTTCAAGGATCGTGAAGGAATCCGCAACCAGCGGACCGCGACGGGATCTTCCATCCGCGGGATGACCGTGAGCGTTCCATCGCCTTGCGAACTAAAGGCTTCCATGGTTTTTGGATTGAAGCCGCCGCCATCTACGCCGGAGCCGATCGGCAACGGCAACTAACTGAAAACGTCTGCGATTGACCCAAGCCGGTTTCCACATCACATCGACGTGTTCTTGTAAGTACCTGAGTTTCCCGAAGCCTAATGAGAAGATGACAGCTGTTGTCAACATTCGCAGGCTCACAATACAATCGCAATCATTCCTGTAGTAACATTATTCGCTCAAGAATATCGGCACGCAGAAGATTCCGCCAAAACAATTCGGTGTCTGTGTGCCCCTGCGATGACTCAGCGGCGATTTCACACCTAAGTCCCGGCGGTCTCACCCCATGTGCCTCGACCGTGCTCTCCACAAAAGCATGCCCGTCCTCGTCCACTCCTGCATCCACAAAAATACGTGAATATATTTCCGACTCACCTGTAGGCACCGCCTCTGGATCGATCCTCAGGAACTGGCGATAAGTCGCCTTTCTCATTTCCGTTGGATTCGTCTCGGGCAGCGTCGTACCAACCTCCAGCATTGCTTTAATTCTTGTTAGTGCCATTATCTGTAGGTTTGCCCCTTTCTTATGCGAAAGCGCCGGAGGCCATCTGCCGATCTTTAGTTCACTGGGGTGCTTTACGAGCTGCAACTGGATCTGATCTTGAGTGAAGGAAGCATTAAACTCAAGCGCCGCATATTCTACCCGCAACCGAATGGCTGCCCTGTATAGGGCGACATTTTGTTTCTTCAGCGAGGGGCGCGTACCATGACTGACGTGTACTTGCATCTAGTATCTCCCGCCTGAGCTTTCGCGTTATCTACTGAGTTGTTCTACACGTACACCGGCCACGCAAGCCAAATTCGCAGTGCCGGATTGCCGAAGTTACTTGCCGAACGGCTGGCGCTCGGAAGGTAACGAATCGGAATCGTTGCGCAGCTATTTTCCTACTTCGAGGATCGTGAAGGAATCCGGAACCAGCGGACCGCGACGGGATTTTCCATCCGCGGGAGCGGGACCAAATTCCGCCCCGATGAGGAGGATATGGTTTGTCCTGGTGTCAATCGTCATCGTTTTGGCTGACGGCATCGTCTTTACGGTTTGTTCCACCTCGAAGGTGGCCGGGCTCTTCTCTTTGATGACTGTGAGCGTTCCATCGCCTTGCGAACTGAAGGCTTCCATCGTTTTTGGATTGAAACCGCCGCCATCTACGCCGGAGCCGATCGGCAGAGTCGTTATAATTTTGCCATCCAGGGCGTTCATGATGACGCTCACCGCCGGATTGCGGCATTCCACAAACAGGATGTGGTTCTTGGCATCGAACGCCAGCCCGGCCGGCGTCTTGTTCTCTCCCAGACTATAGTGCGCCGTTACCTGCATGGTTTTTGCGTCCACCACCGCGATATTGTCCTTGTCTTCAATGTCTATATAGATCTTCCCTTTGCCGTCCGTGACTGCCTGTTCCGGCGCGCCGCCGAGATCGATCGTTCCCAACACAGCGCCATCTTTTGAGTCGATTACCGTCGCGTTCGGAGCGGCGTGACTGAGAATGTAGACACGCTGGTTGTACGGGTCGAATAGAAGGCCGTCCGGATTGCCTTGGACATCGATTGTTTTGATTGTCTTCAGCGTTTTTGTGTCCCACATGACGACGGGTTTGCTGGTCGCGAAGCCGTGACGCGATTTGGGGTCCACCGCCGCGCCATGTGCGCTCACATCCGGGATTTCGCCCGCAGGCTCCAGGGTATCGAGATTGAAGACAGAGATGCGCTTCGCGGGGCCGGAGCGCGCCACATATAAACGGCGTTCGTCCGAATCCGCATATACATAATCGAAGCCACCTTCGCCGCCTGCTTTCACGGTCTTCAATACTTTGTACGGCCCGTCAGCAGGGCTCTGTTGGGCAAATCCGAGGGATGCCAAGATCGCGGCCGTCCCTGTGAATATCAAAAACGTTCCTCGCATGGATATCTCCTCGATTGAGTATATTGTGACTGTGATGAAGAGAAAACCGGCCGTGTCAACGGTCACTCCGCTGTTGTTATTGGCGGCAGCGGTGGTTACCGTGAGCGCGCAGAATAGTTCCCGCACTCCCTTACCTCCACTCCCCACTCCTCTTGCAGTGCCCATGCCAGGGCCGGCGACCGACGCTCCCTATGCTCCGCTGCCCATCTTGCCAGGAGGCGTGGTGGTCCCGCTGTACCCGCCCGGTTCGCCTTTTCTCAAGATGGATCGCGTCCGGGAACCGGAGCATTACAACATGAGCCAAACCGTGCCCGGGCGCATCAACAGCATCGTGAATATTCACAACCCATCCATCGAAGTACACACGGTGGATCGGGGCATCAACACCGGCGCCGCTGTGATTCTGGTTGCGGGTGGCGGGCATAACACGTTGAATGTCGGGACGGAAAGCGCTGACTTCGTTCCGTTCTTTTTCAACTACGGAGTGAACACCATCATTCTGCGGAATCGCCTGCGCAAGGACGGCTACAAGGCAGAGGTTGACGCTGTGAACGATGCGCTCCAGTCCATCCGCCTGGTGCGCGCTTACGCTAAGGAATGGAACATCGATCCGAACAAGATCGGCATCATGGGCTTCTCCGCTGGCGCGGAATTATCGGCGCCGGCGGCGGTCTTATTCGAAGACTTTGACAAGAAAAACAGCGCGTCCGGCGATCCCTTAGCCGGAATCACTTCGCGGCCCGATTTCGTGGGCATCATTTATCCCGGCCCGTCGCCCTTTGCCCGCAATCGCACACCCCCGCCGATTCCGCGCAATGCTCCTCCCTCGTTCATCGCGTGCGCCGGCTCGGGCGATCGCATGCATGCCATCTGGGCTACGGATTATTTCAGCGCAATGCTGGCCGCGGGCATCCCGAATATTGAGATGCATATTTACGGAAATGGGCGCCATCCCGGCGATGCCTTAAGCAATGGCACCCGCATGAGCGGCGGATTGACAGACCGCAACGACATCCCGATGGGCACCTGGCAATTCCGCTACATCGATTGGTTCCGCGATCTGGGCTTTCTGCAAAAGCCTGGTGTGGAGACCAAAGCCGCCAAGGACACGGCTGCTTTCATGAGCCAGCCTGCGCCGGGAGGTCCGCCGAATGCGTTTACGGCGCCGCCTCGATAAACTCCTGACCCCGGACAAAAATCCGCTCGATCTCCAGGCGTGGATTTAAGATCAGGAGATCAGCCCATTTTCCCGCTTCCAAGCTGCCGGTTCGATCCGCGACACCGGTGCGTTCCGCAGGTGTGAGGCTCGCCATCCGTACCGCTTCGGGCAGGCTGGCCGAGGTTTGAGCGGCCATATTGCGTACCATGGTATCCATCCCCATCACGGAGCTGGCAAGGCCATGTCCCGGTTCAAACCCCACCTTGCCATCGCTTTCAATCCAGGGCCCATCCACTTCCGAACCGAAGCGGTAACGCCCCGGCGGCATATCCATAGCCCGGTTGGAGTCCGTGACCAGACAAAGCCGCGAAGCCCCCTTCATTTGAAATGCGAAGTCGAGCAGTTCCGGCGAGAGATGCTGCCCGTCCGCGATCACTTCCGTGCTCATTTCCCGGTTGGCGAGCACAAATTGCTCCATCCCCGCTTGCATCGGCGTGCCGCATCGCGCCCGCAGCGAGGAGACCGAGCTCATCGCGCACCAGA
>JALYXI010000111.1 GCA_030947245.1 Acidobacteriota bacterium | reverse complement strand
GGTTGCTGCAGAGCGGCGTAATCGTTCGGCCTTTGGCAGCGTGGGGCCTTCCCCGGTGTGTCAGAATCAGCATCGGGACGGAGGAAGAATTAGAATTCCTGGACACAGCGTTGCGGACCCGGGTCCTGGCGGGCGCGAATGCCGAAACGGTTATATAGTCGAACAGATGCGATTTACTTGGTTTGCCATCTTGTTTGCGGCCGTGCTTCCGGCCGCCGAAGTAAAAATCGGTGTTGCGGCGCAAACCGTTCACACCGTCAAGGTTCACAGCGAATCCCTAGGAGAGGACCGTAACGTAAATGTCCTGCTGCCACTCGATTACGAGAGTTCCACAGCTCGCTATCCCGTCCTCTATCTGCTCCACGGGTATGGGGACGACCAGAGCGCCTGGTCGTATATGACCAATCTGTCGGGCTACGCCTCCCAGCACCGGATCATCATCGTCATGCCGGACGGTTCCAAAAGCTTTTACATCAACAGCGCGGGAGATCCGAAGGCCAAGTTCGAAGACTATATCTCGAAAGAGCTGATTGCTTACACGGACAGCCACTACCGGTCGATCCCGCTCCCCCGTGCGCGCGCGATTGCCGGGCTTTCAATGGGAGGGTACGGGGCCGTGTATCTGGGGCTGAAGTATCCGGGCCGGTATAGCGCGGTCGGATCATTCAGTGGAGCGCTCTCGCTAAGCCGTGATCCGCCGTCTGACAGTGCCCGCGCCAAAGAGTTTGCGACGCTCTTCGGGACGCCTGGCAGCGATCAGGCGAAAGAGCGCGATCCGTTTCTGCTGTTGGACAAACTGCCTGCCGCGCAGACCCCGTTAATCTACATTGCTTGTGGCGGCGAAGACTTCCTGGTGAAAGGCAACCGGGAGTTCGTTTCGCAAATGGCGCTGAGAAAGATTCCTTACGAATACCGCGAGATTTCGCCGCGTGGCCATACGTGGGACTTCTGGGATGACCAGATTCGCATCTTTCTTGGGATACTGGAGCAGCGCTGGCGGGAGTAGCTTTCCCTTGGCGGCCAGTGCTTTCCGCTGCCGCCGTATCCCTCGCGGGGCTCCTGTATGAGCGTGCCGCGGAACGGCGCGACCGCGGTAGATTTCCACCGCCCGGCCGGATGGTTCCGGTTGCGGGAACTCTGTTGCATATTCACGATTCCGGAGGTCCCGGAATCAGCATTGTTCTCGAATCTGGAATCGCCGGACCCTCGGTTGCCTGGTTCACCGTTGCCGAACTCCTGGCCCCCTTCGCGCGGGTAGTCCGGTACGACCGTGCAGGCCTTGGCTGGAGCGGTCCTCCCCGAACTCCCCGCACGCCATCCAACCTGGCGGGGGAACTGCGGGACCTGTTGCAGCAGGCGGCTGTTCCAGCGCCCTATCTGCTGGTGGCGCACTCCTTCGGCGGTCTGATCGCGAGACAGTTCGCACTCGCCTACCCGGAGTTGACTCAGGGGGTTGTCTTCGCCGACGCGCTTCCGGCTGTACCCCGAATAAGCTCTCGTATGCTGCGCCGCTCAATCCGTCTACTCCGGTGCGCGGCTTTCCTGGCACGCTTCGGGCTGTTGCGCCCGCTCTTGGCAAAGCGCGCATTTCTCGCGCGGCTGCTCGGAACGGCGATGGGCGGAAGGACGAAGCGGTGGATCGAAGAGGCCCGCTTTGAGTTCAACAAGCTGCCTCCTGAAGCCTTGCCGGCCCTCTTCGCGCAATGGGCGAACCCCGAATTCTACCGAACCGTCGCTCTAACCCTGGAAGCCATACCGCAATTTCCGCCGGGTGTATTACCTGTCCCGGCAATCGCGTTATGCTCGGATTACGATTCGGCGCAGGGCCACCCGGGCGCGCGATATCAGCGCATCGAAAACTCCGGACACTGGATTCAACTCGATCAGCCCGGCGCGATCATCCAAGCGGTTCGAACATGCCATAATGCACACGAGGGCGTTTAGCTCAGCCGGTTAGAGCGCCTGCCTTACAAGCAGGAGGTCCGCGGTTCGATCCCGTGAACGCCCACCATTAGTAACCAAACGTCAGAAGAGGAGCTTAAGCCCGAACTGAATTCGCCTTGGCTGGCCGGCGGTTGTGATGACCCCAGGATTTGTTCCATTCAGAGTATTGTTCGGTTGTCCGAAGGCCGGCGTGTTTGTCAGGTTGAAGGATTCTCCTCGGAACTGAACCCGGAAACGCTCGGTTAAAGCAAAGAATTTCTGAACCGAGAAGTCGATGTTCCTCAGGCCGGGCCCGAACAGAATGTTCCGGCCGGAATTGCCATATGTGTACTGAGGTTGAACTATAAAAGCGGACGTATCGAACCATTGATTGATGCTGCGCTGTGAGGAATCGAGATTGCCATTGCCGATCCGGTTCGGGCGGTCTTCACCACCGGCGTTTGTCAGTCCGCCGGTGGTGATCACTGTGAATGGCAAGCCTGAGCGGATTGAGCCGATCCCGGTGAGTTGCCAACCTCCCAGCGCCGCGTCGGCAAGTCCGCCGCGATTCAGCCAGCGCCGCCCCTTACCAGCCGGCAGTTCCCAGGTGGCGCTCACCACGAAATTGCGTCTGACATCCAGATCCGAGTTACTGCGATTCAGCCGCCGGTTGTACGGATTCACCGGCGCGCCCCCGCCAGGTCCATTGTCGCTGTAGACCTCGGTAACATTGTCGATTGTGTGCGCGAGTGTGAAGGCGGAAAGAAATTGCACCCCGCGCGAGAACCGCTTTTCCAGTTTGGCTGTCAGCGCGTTGTAGCTCAAATTTCCGGCGGCAAGAGTGCTGGTCACGTTTGTGTAGAAGGGGAATAGCCTGCGGCTTGCTACAGGAGCTGAGGAGGGGCCGAAGGGAAGATTGTTGTCGAAATCACTGGTGAGGTGATGCGTCCCGTTGCCCTGATAGCCGGTTGTCAGAAGCATGCCGTAAGGCAGCTCCCGCTGTACATCGAAGAACCATTGCGCCGAATACTGCGTAGGTATGTAGGGATCCCGCACCGTGGCGCCGACTAAGGCTGGCCCGGGGACAGAAGTAGCAGGCAGTTGGACCGGCGGAAAGCCGCCGCTGAGGGTCAACCGCGGAACCACGCGATCTACTGTAGCGAATGAGATCTGAACATAATCCGGCGCTTGATTCGTGCCGCGCGCAATCTGTGTGGCGATGTTGTCGGCCTGGGCGTAGATGATGCCGAAGCCGGAGCGGATCACCGTCTTTTCCTTCAGCCTGTATGCAAAGCCAACCCGGGGCGCCAGATTGTTGTAGCTGTTATTGCACAGGCAATCGCTGCCATCTTTTGGACGGATTTGTTGGAGCCGCGCGTCCGGGCCCAGTTGACTGAAGTTCAGAATGTAATTGGAAATCTGATCATGAGGATAAGTTGGCGCCAGGAACACGTCATACCGGAGGCCTAGGTTCAAGGTCAGCCGGGGAGTGGCCTTCCAATCGTCCTGTATGAAGCCGGCAACGCTGTTTACACGCAGGTCTTCACCATTCTCATTGCTTAGATTCCCGCTGGAAGCTGTTCCGAGCATGAACTCGGCAAGACCGTCGCCCGTAGCGGCGCGGTTCTTCGGGTCAGACGTAAATTCCCGATTGAATATGAACTGGCCTCGCGAGAAGCGGGCAGCGCTGCGGTAAATGGCCTCATGCCGGTAATCGAAGCCGAACTTCACCGTGTGGTTGCGGACCACTTTGAATGCAGTATCGCTCCACTGGTAGAGCGTGAGGTTGTTGAAGTTCGGCCAGAACGCGCGGGAGCCAAGCTGTGCGTAACCCTGCGGCGTGAAGAGTGAGAGGCCATGATCGTTTGAAAAGGAGCTATTGGTTTTTGGAATTCCTGTGATGCCGTAATCCCCGTACAACGGCTTATCGTACGGAATATCGAAAGCGGACGTAACAACGGAGGTTCCAAACCTTGCTTCGTGATTGAAATTGGGGGTCAGTGTTTGGCTGAAGGCAACAACACCGCTGTGCGCTGTCAAGCCAGTGGTGGTCGCCAGACCTCCATCGGCAGGTAACGGCAGGGGTCCACTCTGACTCTGAGTCCGGTCGCGGCGGCTGTAGCGGGCAGAAAGACGGCTTTTGGAACCGAACAACTGATCCCCGCGGAAATCGTACTGATTGGTATCGTCGCTATCGGTGGGCGAGTAAAAGTAGTTGTTCGAGATTGCGCCGTTCTGGGGAGTAGGGTAGAGCGCGAGCAACTTGGGAAACA
>JALYXI010000108.1 GCA_030947245.1 Acidobacteriota bacterium | reverse complement strand
AAACGGGCCTTTGGACCAAGGGCGACACGGTAGCGTATTTCGACGATTTCCGGATCGATAAGAAGAAGGACTGATTTTCTGTTCAAGACGTAAGATGAATCGCGAGTTGCAGGATGCGCGGATCGTTCACCATGCGACCGCCAATTCTAAACTTGGCTTACTACCAGAGGGGCGCGGCCGCGCTGTGGTTATGATGAGAACGATATGAAGCGACGCGACTTTGTGCGAGGGATAAGCGCGCTGCCTGCCGCGCCTGCGCTGTTAGGCCAGCAACCGGTGGTGCCTCCGAAGCCGGTTCCGCGCGTGATTGAAGAAACGCCGAAAATCGAAGCCACCGTTCCGGACGTAGCGGCTGAGATGGTGCCCCAGTTTTTTGGGTCACAGCAGTTCTCTGCGCTACTCCATCTGGCGGACACGATTGCTCCTGCAGTCAAGGGCACGCCAGGGGCGGCCGATGCGCACGCGGCGGAGTTTCTGGATTTTCTAGTGGGTGATTCACCGGCTGACCGGCAACACTTATATCGTGCGGGGTTGGATGCGCTGGATGCGCAAGCGAAGAAACAGTTCGGCAAGAGCTTCGCGGATTTAGACGCCTCGCAGACGGACACAGTGCTTGCACCGCTGCACCGGAACTGGAGCTCTGAACCCTCTGCCGACCCGCTCGCGCGCTTTCTGGATGCCGCGAAGGCCGATATCCTTACCGCCACGGTCAACTCGCGTGAATGGATCTCTGTTGTTTCAAAGCGCAGCCGCGGCGCTGGCGGAACTGGCACATACTGGTACCCGATCGACTGACATGGCTGTAAAAAAATATGATGTTTTAATCATCGGCTCTGGAGCTTCGGGCGGTATGGTAGCCCATACGCTCACTCAGAAGGGAGTGGAATGCCTGATGCTTGATGCAGGGCCGCCGGTTGACTTCGCGCGGGATCGCGGGCTAAAGCACGTTTACGAATTGCCATACCGCGGCTTTGGGAAGCCAGGGCGCTTCCCTCACGTTACACAGGCGAACGAATTCAACGGAAACCTTTGGGCTGATGAGAAACAAAACCCTTACAGCTACGATTCCAAAGATCCGTATTACTGGGTACGCGTTCGCTTGATCGGCGGCAAGACGCTGCTCTGGGGCAGGGCCTCGTGGCGATTGAGCGATTACGAATTCAAGTGCAAAGACCACGATGGATTTGGCGATAACTGGCCCATTCAGTACGGCGATCTGGCGCCCTATTATGACCGCTGCGAGCCGCTGTTCCGGGTGAGCGGGCGCAAGGAGGGGTTTCCGCAACTGCCGGACGGAATCTTCCTCGAAGACAAGTCAGGCGATAGCGAGAGTATCAAACGGTTCCTCGCAGCGGCTAAGGCGCGGCAAATTCCAACCACTAAGGAGCGGGTTGCCACAGGCCAGCTTGCGAGCTCGGCGAATCTGCTGCTGCCCGACGCCTTGGCGACGGGTAATCTGACCATTGTTCCCAATGCAGTCGTCCGGGAAATCACGACTGACAAGAACACGGGGCTGGTAAATGGCGTCAACTTTGCCGACCGCCATTCCAGGCGCGAGCTGCACGCAAGTGCGCGGGTGGTGGTAGTGGGCGCGTCCTGTTTGGAAAGCACCAGGCTTCTACTGAATAGCGGTCTTGCCAACTCGAGCGGCGTGCTGGGGCACTATCTGTTCGATCAGATTTATGTGAAAAACACAATTGCGGCCGTGGTGCCGGAAGCCCGGGACGGAAAAGGGCCGCGCGGCCTGATGGGAGGGGGCGGATACATTCCGCGATTCCGCAACTTGAAGAGTAAAGAGAAGGACTTCATTCGCGGTTATGCGGTCGATTTCTCAAGCGGCGGCACACCGAATCCGCGCTACTTTCCCTTGTACGGCGAGCCGCTGCAGAAGGCTCTGAATACCTGGCGCGATGCGGGCTTTCACGCGACTGCGATGGGGGAGGTTCTGCCGCGTTTCGAGAACCACGTGCGTATCGATAAGAGCGTGGAGGATGCCTGGGGCATTCCAGCGCTGCACATCCAGGCGCGTTACACAGATAACGAGCACAACATGGCAAAGGACGCCATGAACACGCTGGACGAGCTCTGCCACGCTTCCGGATTCGAAGTTCTCGCAAAACACGCGCAGATGGTTCCACCGGGAGAGAGCATTCATGAACTGGGGACCTGCCGCATGGGCGAAGACAAGAAAACCAGTGTGTTGAACAAGTGGAATCAAAGCCATGACATTAAAAATCTGTTCGTCGTGGATGGCAGCAGCTTTGTGTCGGGCGGGTCGCAGAATCCGACGCTGACGATACTTGCGCTTTCAATGCGGGCGGCCGAGTACATGTCGGAACGGATGCGTGCGGGAGAGCTGTGAGGCCATGGCTAGCCGGTGTGCTCTGGTGCGCAGTATCGGCGTCGAGCGCTGCGGCGCCGCCTCCTGAGCAGCCGATCCCGTTCAGCCATCAGGAACATGCGGGAAATCTGAAGATCAAGTGCAAGATGTGTCATCCGAATCCGGACCCGGGCGAGGTGATGACTCTCCCGGCGGCATCCGTCTGCATGCAGTGCCACTCCGCGATCCAGGCGAACTCCCCTGCGATCCGAAAGCTTGCAGTGTTCGCCAGGAACGACCGTGAGATTCCGTGGGCTCGCGTGTACGAAATTCCCACTTACGTGAAGTTCAGCCATCGCGCGCATTTGGAATCGGGCAATACCTGCCAGGAGTGCCATGGTCCGGTAGAGCAGCGTGCACAGCTTTCCAAAGAAGGGGATACCTCGATGGGCGGCTGCATGAACTGTCACCGTCTCAAGAAGGCAAGCATCGATTGCGGGTTCTGTCACGAACCGAGACAATGACGCGCCGGGTTTGGTTTAGGATTGGTTAGGCGGGTTTAGCTCCTGACGCGCGGCGCGGAGTCATTGATTCGTTAGAAGAACTTTGCCGCCGCTTTCGGCTACGGTGCGCCAGGGGCCGCCGGGGACCAGAGCATGGAGGCGCTGCGCCGGCTTGTCTTCTGCAACCAGATAGTAACGTTGGCCGGATTGCCAGCGTTTGCGAAATTGTTGGTCGTCCAGGAAGACGTTCTTTGCGTCCGGCGCGTAACTGCCGTATTCCAGATTATTGATGCGGCCGTTCAGCAGCCAGGCATCGCGGTTCGCATAGAAGAAAACGGAGGAAAAGGTGTAGTACTGGTCATCCACAATGAGTTCGCCGGGCGGGGCTGTCATAAGGGCATCGGCCAGAGGCTTCGAACCGAGGTATGGATTAAACGCAACGAGGGCAATCCGAGCGGCTTGAAAGAACAGAATCATCATCACAGCAAGCGAGAGATAAGCCCGGCGGCCCTGAAAGAACCAAGCTCCCGCAGCGCCAACGGCCATTGCGAATGCCGCCAGTGCGAGAGGAAGGCGGAGGTAGGCAAAAGCCTGCCCGGTAAGGTCAGCCATGTGACCAAGAGAAAGCGTATAGAGGTCGGGATTGGCATTGAGGGCGACAGAGATGTCGCCGGGAGTCGGGAGTCCGCGGGTTTGCGCGAGAAGAAAAAGGAATACTGCACAGAGTGCCGCACTGAAGGCGGCGACGGCCTTGGTTGCGGGTCTAAGAAGCTTACTATCCGAAGCCATGGCGGAGCCGAGAAGCAGGGCGAAAGCTGGATAACACGGCATGGAATAGTATTCCTGGGTGGTTGAAAAGGTAAAGAAGAGCAGTACAAAGCCGAGCCAGCAGAGCCCCAGGAGCCGCACACGGGCGGCGCGTTCCGGACCGCGAAAAGGAAGCCTTACCACTGCTGGAAGATAAACGGACCACGGAAACAACCAGATCAGGTGGAAGGCCCAGAAAAGCGCGCGTGGAACCGTATTGTAATCGCGCGGGTAACGCTTGTTCAGGAAGCGCAGGATATGCTCATTGAAAAAGTAGAACCAGAAGAATCCGC
>JALYXI010000101.1 GCA_030947245.1 Acidobacteriota bacterium | reverse complement strand
GAGCACGGTGGTAAGCTCACGGTGGACAGCGAAGAAGGCCAGGGCAGCACCTTCCGCGTGTATCTGCCTTTATGATAAAGCCTCGCATCCTGATCATCGAAGACGAAGAAAAGCTTCGCCGCGTCGTAGAATTGCAGCTTCGCAGCGCGGGCTTTGAGGTAGATCAAGCCGGTACCGCCGAACAGGCGCTTCCGCTCTTGGATCGCGCTTCGCTGGTGCTTACGGATCTTCGTTTGCCTGGAATGTCCGGCTTGGAGCTCCTTTCGCTGATTCATAAGCAGAACACGCACGCTCCGGTGATTCTGATGACCGCGCACGGCACGGTGGAAAACGCCGTGGAAGCCATGAAGAATGGCGCATCGGACTTTCTGCTGAAGCCGTTTTCGCTCGATCACCTGACCGCCGTCGTGAACAAAGCTCTCGAAGTGCGCGGCCTGCGCGACGAAAACCGGAAGCTCAAGGAAGAACTCGGACGCCGCTATGAATTCGACAACATCGTCGGCCGCAGCCCTCAGATGCAGGACATCTTCGCCCAGGTTCTCCGGGTGGCGCCCACGCGCGCGACCGTCCTGCTGACCGGCGAATCCGGAGTCGGCAAGGATCTGATCGCCCGCGCGATTCACTTCCACAGCCCCCGCAAAGACCGCCCGCTGGTGAAGATCAATTGCGCGGCGCTGCCCGAAAATCTAATGGAAAGCGAGCTGTTCGGCTATGAAAAGGGAGCCTTCACGGGCGCCACCGCTTCAAAGCCCGGCAAATTCGAACAGGCCGATACGGGTACGGTGTTTCTGGATGAAATTGGAGATGTGCCGCCCGCGGTGCAGGTGAAGTTGCTCCGCGTCCTGCAGGAACGCGAACTGGAGCGTCTCGGCGGCACTAAAACCTTGCATATCGATGTGCGCATGATTGCCGCCACGAATCAGGACCTGCGCGCCGCACTGGAACAGGGTACCTTCCGGGAGGATCTGTATTACCGGCTAAACGTGGTGCCCATCGAGATTCCGCCCCTGCGCGACCGTAAGCCTGACATTCCCTTCCTGGCGAACCACTTCATTCACAAGCTGGCGCCCGACACCGGTTCGCAGGTGGAGTCCATCACGGACAGCGCGATGGACCGCTTGGTGGACTACCCGTGGCCCGGAAACGTCCGTGAACTTGAAAACGTGATTGAGCGCTCCCTCGTGATGGCGCGGGGCAAGCAACTGGACGCCGCTGACATTAAGCTCGACACAGGCGCGCGCCCTCGCGCAATTGCTCCCGGCGAGCTTTCTTTACCGGAAGGCATGTCGCTCGACCGGTACGAGCAGGAGCTCATCCGTCAAGCGCTCAAGAAGGCGGATGGCAACAAGAGCCAGGCCGCGCGCCTGCTCGGGCTTACGCGCAATGCCCTTCGCTACCGCCTTACCCAGATGGGCCTGGAATCCTAGCACGTCATAATAGAGGAAAGGAACACGTGTGACGCATCGTCTTCTGACCGTCTCCCTGCTTCTTTCGGCCGCGGCGCCCGCGCAATCCACGGGCTCGGTCAGCGGCATTGTGGTGAACGACGCCGGCCGCCAACCTGTCCGGAAAGCCGCTGTCACTCTTGTGAGCATGGCCCGGGACCGCTCTTATGCAGTCGCCGTCACGGACGGCAGCGGGCGTTTCACGATCCCGGCGCTCCCTGCCGGACGGTACCGCCTCGGCGCCACCCGCAATGGCTTTTTCTCAATCGGCTACGGCGCAACGAAGCCGGGCGAAAATGGCGCCGCGTTAGTTCTGGCCAAGGGCGAAACGCGCGCGGGAATCACACTGCACCTTCTTCCGGTTCGCGCCGTAAGCGGAACCGTGGCCGACGCAGAGGGCGACCCCGCCCCCGGAATTGAGGTGTCGCTTTACCTGCGCCGTTTCGATCGCGGCAAGCCCAGGTATTTCCAGGGTGAAACAACGATCACGAATCAACGTGGCGAATATCAGTTTGCGGGAGTAACTCCCGGCCAGTATTACGCCATGGCGGAGGGCCGCTCCACCGCCGCCGTTCGCAGCCGCCCGGTAGTTGTGCTGGGGGAAAAGCCCCTGCACGAAATGATCACGCGCCAGTTTTATCCTCGCTCAGCCAGCCTCGCCGGCGCCGCTCCAATTCTTGTGGACGCCGGCCACGATACCACTGGAATCGATTTCCAGCTTTCATCTGCTCCTCCGGTTAGCGTTCACGGAAGGATTACCGGCCTTGCGGAGAAGACTTCACAAGTCAACCTCTACATCCGGAGCGGCGATTCGCCGGATCCTCGAAGCTCCATCGTGAACCTGAACCTTAAACCGGAAGACCCGGTGTTCCAGATGCAGGGTCTCACTCCCGGCACTTACCAGATTGTGGCGAACTCTACTTCGCCCTCGGGACAGCGGCGCGTTGTAGAAACGGTACAACTGGTTTCCCCGGATACTGAGGTTTCCGTTGCTCTCGCGCCCGGGATCGACCTTCCCGGCGCCGTCCAGGTGGAAGGTCCCGGTGCGGAGAAAGTAGAGGAGATGCGCGTGTCCCTCAGTTCCGGGGATTACGTCCCCATGCGGTCCCGCCTTCAAGCTACGGTAGAGGCCGGCAACTTCACTCTGCGGGACGTGCCTGCCGGTATCTGGGACATTAACGTGGCCCCGATTCCCGCTGGCGCTTACATCAAATCCATGACCCTCGGACGCCAGGATGTCCTGGCGGAAGATATGCTGATCACCGCTGCCTCAAAGGGTCCTTTAAAGATTGTCATCAGCACCGCGGCGCCACGGGTGGAAGGAACCGTTACTCCTGCGGGGCCTGCCACCATCCTGATTGCGCCCACGGGCAAGTTCGCGGACGTTTTCAGCTTCTTCAGTACCGCTCGAGCCGATGAGAAGGGCCGCTTCCAGGCTGCCGGGCTAAACCCCGGAACTTACCGCATTTATGCTTTTCATCAGATCGAGCCTGAGAGCTGGCAGGATCCCGCGTTCCTTCGCCCCTTTGAAGCTCAGTCCCAGGCTCTGGATCTGAAAGAGGGAGCTCTCGAAAAAGTGACGCTGGCCGTAATTGGAGATCCCGCTACATGATCCGCCTCGCGCTGTTTCTCCTGCTTGCCCAGAGTTCTCCTCGCCAATCGCAACGGCCCGCTCAGGTAGCTCCCCAGCCCGAATACACAGGTCCGAGGGGGTCAATTTCCGGGACCGTGATCAATTCTGTTACGGGCGGGCCCATTCGCAAAGCGCAAATCGGCAATATCGCAGGCGTTGAAGGAAACGCCGTGACGGATTCTTCGGGCAGCTTCCGTTTTGAGCAGGTTCCGCCGGGCACTTACTTTTTGAGCGCGCAACATCCGGAGTATCCCAATCGCAACGGGCGTCAACCCGTTCCCCTGGTGCTTGCTCCGGGCGAAGCGAAGAGCGGCATCGAAATCAAGCTTACTCCGGCATCTTTCATAAGCGGTCACATCGCCGATGAGGACGGCGATCCCGTTGCAAACTGCCAGGTGTCTCTGTTGCAGAAAGGCTATGGGCGCGCAGCAGCTACCCTCTTGAGTGTTGGCCAAGGCGCCACAAACGGACAGGGGGAATATAAGATTTCCGGCGTGCCGGAAGGAAGGTACTATGCGGAAGCGCACTGCACCACGCCGCTGCGGCAGCCGCGGCCTTTCGCTGCGCCCGATGCCATCCTGCCCGGTCCTCAACAGGGCTATGGGTCCCGATTCTACCCGGGGGTGACCAGCTTTACCGGCGCGCAATCCATCCGGCTTGCCTCAGGGGCCGAGCTTCGAGGTATCGATTTCCGCATGACGCTCCAGCCGGTTACGACGGTGGTGGTGAAAGTGACCGGCGTCGAACCCAGCCGGGGAAATCGGATAGCAGTTACCCTTACACCCGCCGGCAGTGGCCCGCGCTCTCCTGTTAATAAATTGGGAGCTATGCTGCAGCCTGGGACCGGAACCGCGCTAATCCGCTCCGTTCCTCTTGGCAGTTACATGCTGACTGTGAATTCGTTGGTACCCGAGCGCGCCGTATTGGCCCGCCAAACCATACAGGCCGGAGAAGAAACACGCGAATTTGTGGTGCAGGCTACTCCGCCCACGCCGCTGCCGGGTATCGTCCATTACGACCAGCCGCCTGCCACCGCCCCAAACTCGGCGGCAGTTCCGCCCACGCGCATTTCTTTGTCGTCGATGGACGATGAATCCACGAACGTTCAATCCTCCGAAGTGTCTTCGGACGGCACATTCACTCTCCGTTCCACTTACCCGGGCCGCTGGCGCGCTTCGCTTGCGGGTTCGGGCTTCGTTCAGTCGGTCATGCTGGGAAACCAAACTACCCAGGGCCCTGAATTCGAAATCAAGCCGGGGGCCAGCGGACCTCTCGAGGTGACGGTAGGTTCCACCATGGGCCAGATTACGGGCGAGATCGAAATGCAAAGCACCGCCGCTGCCGTCCATATTGTTGTTTTGGCGACCGAAGGGCAGATGAATTCGGCGATTCAAGATTTGACAACGGTTCCGGGCCAGCCCGCCCGCTTTTCGATGAGCGTTCCTCCCGGCCATTACACGCTATATGCCCTTGAAACCAACAACGCGGGCAGCGTTGTTCCGCTGGTAAACTCTGAAGCGCTGTCGAGCGCAGGCACCGCTGTCGATGTTCCCGCTACCGGGGACACGGCAAAAAATCTAAAGTTGATTACCGCGGATGTGATTGAGAAAGCTCTGGCGGAAGTAAATTGAAATTGCTCCGGCTTCTTGACGGCACGTCGTTCCGGCTGTGCCAGCTCGACACTGAGGGGAACCAGGTTGACGCCTTCCAGATCCACAAGTAACGCGGTTCAGGTCATCGGCGCGGGCTTGGCGGGAAGTGAAGCGGCCCATCAGTTGGCACGCGCCGGCATCCCCGTCGACCTGCACGAAATGCGGCCCGTACGCACCACGCCGGCGCACCAATCCGACCGTTTCGGCGAGCTCGTTTGCAGTAATTCGCTGAAGAGCGATCAGCATCCTTCCGCTTCGTGGCTGCTGAAAGAAGAGCTTCGCCGCCTAGGCAGCTTGTGTCTTCAGGCAGCCGATGCGGCCCGCGTTCCCGGCGGCCATGCTCTTACGGTGGACCGCACCATCTTCGCGGAATACATCACGTCCGCGATTGATTCTCACCCGCTCATCACAGTCCATCGCAACGAAGTGATGCAGACGGATCCGGAACACATTACGATCATCGCCACCGGCCCGCTTACCAGCGATTCGCTCGCTCAGCACATCGCTGTTCTCACCGGCAACGACCGGCTTTACTTCTATGACAGCATCAGCCCGATCGTAGATGGCCACACTGTGGATCTAAAAATTGCCTTCCGCGCTTCCCGTTACGGCAAGTCTCTCGATGGCACGGATGATTATCTGAATTGCCCGTTCACCAAGTCCGAATACGAGGCCTTCGTTTGTGCGCTACACGACGCCCAGCCTGTAGCAAGCCACATCCCCGATGACACGCCCTTCTTTGAAGCGTGCCTTCCCATTGAAGAGATTGCAAGGCGCGGCCCCGAAACCCTGCGCTTCGGCCCCATGAAGCCGATGGGCTTGGCCGATCCACGCACCGGACGAAGGCCGTACGCCGTTGTGCAGCTTCGCCAGGAAAGCCTTCGGGCGGATAGCTGGAACCTGGTCGGCTTCCAGAATCATCTAAAGTTCGGCGAACAGAGGCGGATTCTGCGGCTGATCCCCGGTCTTCAGAATGCGGAGTTTCTTCGTTATGGACAGATCCACCGCAACACGTACATCAATGCGCCCGCGTGCCTGACACCCTCGCTCCAGCTCCGCACGCATCCGAATATCTTCTTTGCCGGGCAGATCTCAGGCGTGGAGGGCTATGTGGAATCCATCGCCACGGGCCTTGTGGCTGCCGTGCAAGCGTGTGCCGTTGCGGAAGGCCGTAGCCCGGAACCGTTTCCGAGAGAAAGCGCAATGGGCAGCCTGTGCCACTACATCAGTTGCGCTGACCCCAAACACTATCAGCCTGCTAACATCGCCTTCGACCTCTTTCCTCCGGTGGAAGGCTTCCGCCACGACAAACCGGCGAGGCAAGCCGAAATCTGCAGGCGCGCGCTTCACGCTTATGCGTGACCTTCAGAAAGCGTTCGTTGAAGAGCTTAACCGAAGGAACGCGAGCCCTCATACGATCAGGAATTACGTCACGGACCTCCAAACACTTCCTACCGCAATCCCGCCTGGCGAACTCACCCTGCTCCACCTGCGCCAATGGGTGGCGGGCCTCCATACCGCGGGGCTCTCCGCAATTAGCATCCGCCGGCATATCGCCGCTGTCCGGACGTTTCTCCAGTTCCTCTCGCGCGAAGGCGTGATCCCCAACAATCCAGCCAGGCTCCTTCGCCTGCCGAAAGCTCCGCAGCAATTGCCGGCTGTGCTCACGGCGGAGCAGACCGGTAACATGCTCGATCAGGCGACGAGCCTGGAACGCCCTCATCCGCAGCGGGATCTCGCGATTTTGGAATTTCTCTACGGTTCAGGGCTCCGCGTCAGCGAACTTGTCGGCTTGAATCTGCAAGATCTCGATTTGACGGAACACTGGCTCCGCGTGCGGGGAAAGGGGCGCAAAGAACGCCAAGTCCCTTTCACCGGGAAGGCTATGGCGGCGCTGGAGGCTTGGCTTCAGGTACGCCATTCCACGAACCCGGCGGTTTTCCTGAATGGTCGCGGCAACCGCCTGTCAGACCGCAGCGTTCGCAGCATCGTGAAGTTCTATGCCACGTATCTGGCAGGTGATTCCACCGTGCACCCGCACAGCCTCCGCCACGCCTTTGCCACGCACCTGCTCAGCGATGGCGCCGACCTCCGCAGCATTCAGGAACTTCTGGGCCACGCACGGCTTTCCACTACACAGAAGTACACTCACCTGAGCCTGACCGAGATTCTGCAGGTTTACGATAAAGCACATCCAAAGGCCTAAGCGGCCCGTCGGCAGCATGTCCGCCACACCCACCAGATCAAGAGTGCCTGCAGCGGCAATCGCCCCCAACCGATCCACGCAGGAACCATGCGGGCCATCAGCATATAGACGTTCGCGGGGAACACGGCCACCAGCAGCGCAACCAGCCCCCACCCGGCCGCGCGCCGCAAGCCGGGTACCAGCACTCCTATTCCGCCCGCGACTTCACAGACGCCACTCACAGAGACCAGCCCCGCGCGCCATGGCAAAGCAGGTGGAACCACCTTCACGTATGTCCCCGGGATTACGAAATGCATCACCCCTGCCGCGATAAACAGCAGTGCGACTGGCCATTGCCTCACTCGCCGTAAAGCTCCAGGAAGTGAGCGACTGTTTGGATGCCCTTAAAGAAGTTGCTCAGATTGAACTTCTCATTCGGGGAATGCAGCCCGTCATCCGGCAATCCGAATCCCATCAAAATCGTGGGGATGCCCAGATGTTCCGCGAAATCGCCGACGATCGGAATCGATCCTCCCGAACGTGTGAAAACGGTGGGCTTGCTGAAAATCTCGCTGAACGCCCGCGCCGCCACCTGAATGGCCGGATGATCCGTCTTCACCAGCAACCCCGGCCCCTTGCCTAGAACCTTGATCGATATCTGAATGCCCCGCGGCGCGTTCTTCTTGACGAATGCTTCGAAAGCCGCTATGACCTTGTCCGGATGCTGATTCGGCACTAGCCGGAAGCTGACTTTCGCCGTTGCCTTTGCGGGAATCACAGTCTTGCTTCCCGCGCCGGTAAACCCGCCTGCAATGCCGTGCACCTCAAACGTAGGCCGCGCCCAGAGACGCTCGAAAACGGAGTATTTCGTCTCGCCTGTCAGCTTCAGAGAACCCACTTCGTTTCGCAGAAACTGTTTCTCGCTGAACGGCAGCGCCTTCCAGCTTGCGCGCTCTTCGTCGCTGGGCGGCTGCACATCGTCATAGATGCCCGGCACTTTGATCTCGCCCCGGGCATTCT
>JALYXI010000100.1 GCA_030947245.1 Acidobacteriota bacterium | reverse complement strand
GGGCGGCCCGTGGTGAAAAGGGACTGCGCAATTTCAGCCGTCAGGCGTCCCGTTAGATGAAAATACCTCTCAGCGATAAAGCTATGCGCTTCGATTATACCTGACGAACCCGTAGATTTGTATTGTGCAGTTTCGCTTCTGGCGCTTGCGGTTGCTGTTTCAAGCCCAAACAGCCATTGAGTTCCCGTCGTCCATGACCGCCAATCTGTTTCGCGGCGCGTTGGGTCTCGCTCTTCCGCGCACGCTATTCGTGCCGGCCATTGAGACACCTGGACCTAGCGGATTTGCGCAGCCCCCGCGCCCCTTTGTGCTTCGCGCGCGGCATTTGGATGGCCAGCGGTTCGAGGCACGCCAGCGGTTCCCACTCACTTTGCACCTATTTTCCCCATGTGCGGACGAAATTGTGAAAGCCTTCAGGCAATCCGTGCCCTTGCACGGCGCTGCCAAGCTGATAGATTCCTCAAGACCTGAATCGATAGAGGTCCCTCTGGACCCGCGTGCACATGCCGTCAGTTCCGCGACTGTCCGGTTTCTGACGCCTACGGAACTCAAGAGCGGGAATACCCTGACACTGACGCCGGAGTTCCCGATTCTCTTTGCCAGGGTGGTTGCGCGGCTGCGCACTCTCGCCGCGATATACTCGACCCCGCTGCACGGTTCATTTTCTGAACTGCAGGACGAGGCCGGCGGGATCCGGATGACTTCCGCGAGATTGAAGCGTGAATGGACGGAACGCCGCTCCACGCGCACCGGGCAGACACATCCGCTCGGCGGATTTCAGGGCGAAGCTGTGTATCAAGGCCAGCTTGGGAATCTACTTCCCTTCCTTTACGCGGCGCAGTATACCGGCGTGGGGCGCCAGACAGTCTGGGGGAAGGGCGAACTTGAGGTGGCAGCTACAAGCGCGATTGATTGAACCCAAACTCCTGAAGCTATGCCTTAGGAGCCTTTCCTACTACCTTCATCTGCTTTTCGTCCCAATACAGGACCCGTCCTTCCCGGTAACTCTGCACGCCCATCGAAATAGTGACTTGCGCATGCAAAGCCGTGTCCACATCGAGCACCGGCTTCTCGCGGGACCGCATGCAGTCCAGGAAATTACTCACGTGGGCCTGCATGGCGTCTTTCTGGTCCACCGGGATTGTGATCTTGTCCTCGCCGAACTTCGCTTTATAGTCCGCGCTGATCACGCCCCTTTCCGGAATCACGGTGATATGATCCGTCCGGCCTTCGAATTTGCCGTCGTCCACCATGATCACAGTGCCCTCGTGCCCGCGAATCAGTCCCGGGATGTGTTCCGAGTTCGCCATAGAGGAACTCAGAATCAGCGAATGCCCTTTCGGGTAGTCAGCCATCAAGTTGAAAGTGTCCGGAACTTCGCGCTCATCTTTGAACACATAGATTCCGCCAAAAGCGGAAACTCGATAGGGATACTGCGGCTCGCTCCAGCAGATGTTTAGGGGCGCAACTACATGGAAGAACAGATCCGTCGCAATACCGCCGGAATAATCCCAATATTTGCGGAAACGGAAGAAGCGGTCGGCATCGAAGGCCCGTTTCGGCGCCGGGCCGAGCCATGTTTTCCAGTCGATATAGTCTTCACCCTTGCCGTCCGGACCCGCGCCCGCATCGATCGGCCAGCCCGGGCCGTTCCATTCGCCCTCAATCGAATTGCGGTGGTAGGACCCCTGGCTGGTGAGCATCTGACCGATCATTCCATCGGCGATTGCCTTCTTCGCCTTGTGCCACTGGTCCGCCGAGGTCGTTTGCGAACCCACCTGCAGGACACGCTTCGTTTCCTTCACGGTCGCGGAAAGCTGTTTCGCTTCGTCGATTGTGTGCGTCATCGGCTTTTCGCAGTAAACGTCTTTGCCGGCGTCCATTGCTTCGAGCGCGATCTTGGCGTGCCAATGGTCGGGAGTCGCAATCACGATTGCGTCTACGTCCTTCCGCGCAATCACCTCGCGATAATCGAGGTAGCCGTTACAGCCGTACAGTTCCGCGGCCTTTCGCTTCCGCTTCTCGTATACGTCGCTGACAGCAACAATTTTGCAGGCGCCATCGTGTTCGGTTCCATATTTGGTGAACTGCCGTGACAGGTACGATCCCCGTCCACCCTGGCCCACCATGCCGAGGTTGATTTTATCGTTCGCGCCCAGCACGCGCCCGGTGGTTCGCCCGGAAGCTTTTGAAGCCACGAGCGTGTGCGCCATTCCCAGCGTGGCGCCTACGCCCGCTGCCGATTTCAGGAAGTCTCTACGGTCCATATTGCCCGTATTATATGCCTTCGGAGATCGAATTGCTGAAAGTGTTTGCTGGAGGTTCAGCGATGAAGCATCGAACACTTACGACGATTATGCTGAGCAGTGTCTTGATAGCGGGCGGGTGCGCCACCAAGAAGTACGTTGCAAAAACGACCGACCCGATCAAAGACCGGGTGGGACAGGTGGCTACCCAAACCGACAAGAATGGTCAGGAAATCACCCAGCAGGGTACCCAGATCACCCAGCAGGGCAGCGAGATCAAGAAGCAGGGCGCGGATCTGGAGCGTAATCAGACTGAAATCAACGCCAACAAGGAACGTGCGCTTTCAGCCGAAAGCCGCGCGGGCGATGCCCTAAAAAAGGGGGAGGCAAACGCCAAGGACCTGACTGAACTGCGCCAGACTGTGGCTAACCTGGACGACTACAAACCGGCTGGCACTGCAGTTCTGCCGTTCGGCTTCAACAAGGATAATCTAAACTCGCAGGCGAAACAGGAACTGGATAAGCTGGTGGCCGATAAGACTACGATGAAGCGGTATTTCATCGCGGTGGAAGGCTTCACCGATCTGGTGGGTACCAGCAACTACAACGATGCTCTAAGCCGTAGACGCGCGGACCGCGTCGTTCAATATTTGGTTGCTAAGCACGATATCCCTATTTATCGCATTCACGAGATCGGCTTAGGAAAAGAAAAGCCGGCGGAACAAGGGAAAAGCCGCGCCGCCAATGCCAAAAACCGGCGGGTGGAAGTAACCTTCTATTCGGCGGACCCGACGGCGACCGCAAGTAACCGGTAGCTGCTTTAACCCACGGAAACGGGCATATTTCTGTATTGCCCGTTTTCCACCCATTCCAGCCGCAGGTCTGAAGACACTTCGTCCAGCATCTCCATCGTCGCCACTTTGGATTCCATAGCGAAACTGGTAAGCAGAAGGTTTTCACAAACAGAATTGATCAGGCGCGGAATTCCCTGGGTGCGTTGAGCAAGTGCCCGGACCACCTCCGGCGGAAATACTGTTTGGTCAGGCATTCCCGCGTGGGCGAGGCGTGAGGCAATGTACCGGGCCGTCTCAAGTTCATTGAACGGCTGTAGCATGCATCGCAGCGCAATCCTTTGCTTCAACTGCCGGTATTGCGGGGCGTCCAGCTTGTTGTCCAGCTCCGGCTGACCCGCGATGATCACCTGGATCAGCTTCCCACGCCGGTTCTCCAGATTGCCCAGTAGCCGGATTTCTTCCAGAACCGTCCAATCGAGATTGTGCGCCTCATCCACTATCAGCACGGTGGTTTTACCTTCCGCGGCACGTGCCAGCAGCATGTCATTCAGCGCAAACAGCACCGCTGTTTTTGTCCGTTCACCGGGCAGATCGAAGTCCCACGCGATCATTTCAAAGAACTGATCCGGGGTAAGCTGCGAGTTGAAAAGGAACGCGAACGGAATCCGCTGAGCGTCCAGGAAATCGCGAAGGCACTCAAGCATTGTGGTTTTCCCCGTTCCTACTTCGCCCGTTAGCGCGATGAAGCCTTTGCGGCTCTGCACGCCGTAGATCAGATTCGCGATCGCTTCCTCATGCTGCGCGCTGCGGTAGAGAAACTGTGGGTCAGGGCTAAGGTTGAATGGATTCAGCTTAAGGCCAAAAAACGCTTTATACACGACTACCCTCCGAGGAGCGATCCATGGGCCGTGCCGGGTCACCACGCTCGTTTACAGCGGCGCGGAAGTCGTCGACCGCCTTCTCTAGGCTAGCAACTACTTCGCCTTTCGGACGGTACTCCATTGCCACATAGCGGGTATAGCCCGATTTTTGAATGGCCTGATAGACTTCCCGGTAAGGAATCTGGCCGGTCCCCGGGTCATTGCGGCCTGGGGCGTCCGCGACGTGAAAGACCGCTGTGTAATCGATCGCTTCTTTCAAAACGGGCAGAACGGCGCCCGTTTGCACCTGCTCGTGGTAGATGTCGAACAGCAGGCGGACATGCGGATTATCCACTTCCTTGATCAGCTTCAGTCCTTCGGCGCACGTGGTCAGGAAGAAGCCCTTGTGATCCACCTTATTGTTTAGCGGCTCCACAATCAGAGTGATATCGGCCGCCGCCGCGAGTTCACCCGCGCGCTTTGCTCCCTCGAGAAGACTTGCGTATTGCTCTTCCCGAGTTTGCCCGGAAATCTCATTCCCGCTCATGAGAATGATCTGAGGGCACTCCAGCTTCTTCGCCACCGGAATGGCCCGGCGTACATCCGCGAGAAAACCGTCCCGTTGCGCAGGGTCCACCATGGAAACGCGCCGCGTGACCCAATCCGGCGTTGCGATGATGGTATCCGCGGTCATTCCGAAAGATTGAATCAGCCGCCGTGCTTTCGTTATGGCCGCATCGTCCCAAGCTGCGTATTCGCCCACCAGTTCTACCGATTGCATTCCGGCTTCGGCCGCCGCCAGCACGCGATTCTCAAAAGTGCCGCGGAGCGTCCAGAGCATGACCGAACTGGTGATCTTGGCTTTCGCAGGCGGCGGCATGGCAGCCGGAGGAGTTTGCCCGAATGCGAAACTTGCCGTACCCATCGCAAGAAAGCCGCGCCTGTCGATCACAGTTCATCCTACAATGGCTGGCGCGCGGCATCGTAACATGGAGTTTTCCTCATGGCTTTGCTTCGTTATACGACTCCCCGTGGCATCACCGTCACCCGCACGGCTTCGAAGACCCCTTACCGGCTGGGACTGAAACGGATTCTCCGGGATCTGGATACCCATCGCGGCGTTTATCTTTCTTCCGGATATGAGTTTCCGGGCCGTTATTCGCGCTGGGATTTCGCCAGTTCCCGTCCTCCGCTGGAGCTCATCTCGCGCGCCCGCCAAGTCATGTTCCGGCCTCTGAACTCTCGCGGCGAAGCGATCAACCGTATCCTGGAGCCGGTTCTGGCCAACCATCCGCATTGGGATAGGTTTGAGAGGACCGAAGGCGAACTGCGCGGCACTTTGAAACCAATGCCCGCCCTTTTTCCGGAGGAACAACGCAGCAAACAGCCCAGCGTGTTTTCCGTTCTCCGGGCCCTCACGGAAGAGTTCCGCACCTGGGAGGACGACCGCCTCTCTCTGATCGGCGCATTTGGGTATGACCTTCTGTTTCAGTTCGAGCCCATCAAGCTCACGCTGCCGCGCGATGGCCATGAAGATCTCCATTTGTTTCTATGCGACGACATCTATTACATGGACCGCAAGCGTGAGCAGGTGGAGCGCTTTCAATACGATTTCGAACGCTCTGAGATCACCACGGCCGGTCTGCCCCGGGATGCCGATTCTATTCCTTCGCCTGCCGTCCGGCAACCTGGGCCCATCACTTCCGACCACACTGCTGAAGAGTACATGGCGAAGGTGGAAACCGTTCG
>JALYXI010000097.1 GCA_030947245.1 Acidobacteriota bacterium | reverse complement strand
CCCTTCATTCACCTCGCCATCCACGGCGACGGCACACCGTCGGTTCAGTTCCGCAACACCAAGGCCGATAATACGAACACAGTTGATTTTCCGGCGGAAGGTCCGGGGACGTGGAAGCTGAAATTGGTCCGGAAGGGAGCAACCATCACTGTTTGGATCGCAAAGGATGGCGCGCCCTTGAGGGAACTGGGACACACAACGAATCAGTTGGGTAGCCCGGTATTGGTCGGGCTCGGGGTTAGTTCGCATACTAAAGAGGCAACCAACACCGTGTTGTTTTCAGATGTGTCCGTGCAACAACTGCCGGCGACGGCCGCCCCGCGGCAATAACACGGAATTCCCGCTTAGCGGAGAAACGTATACTGTCTACCATGCGCCAGCTATTGCTTGTCTGCTTGCTGTCTGCTTCGGCCTTCGCCCAGAGCGGAAACCTGGGCGTCTTCACCAACTCCGGAGATGTCGGCAATCCCGCGATCAAAGGATCCACCGAGTTTTCCAAGGGACAGTACCGGATCACCGGCTCCGGAGCTAACATCTGGGGCAAGCAGGATCAATTCCAATATGTCTGGCGAGAGATACCCGGCAACTTTACAATCACGGCCACCATGCGATTCCTCGGGCAGGGAGCCGAGCACCGCAAGGCCGGGATTATGGTCCGCCAGTCTCTGGACACCGATGCGGCTTACGCCGACGTAGTAATCCACGGCAGCGGTATGCCGGGGCTCCAGTGGCGGAGCAAACAAGGAGAAGAGACGAATGCGTTCGATCTCCCATTCGACGGTCCGGGCACATTTAAGGTGAAGATGGTCCGTACCGGTGTCAGGATTTACATGTACATCGCCAAGGATGACGCTGAGATAAAGGAGATCGCACACACAGAGATTTCACTCCGGAACCCAGTCCTGGCCGGGCTTGCCGTCTGCTCGCATAAAGCGGACGCGTCGGACACAGTCATATTTTCGGATGTCTCAGTCGACGCACAAGCCCCGGCGGAACCCAAAGCGCAATAACATGGGCCTGACTGGAGCGCTCTGAAGCACAGCAGCGGCGAGCCGCTTAACAGCTATTCGCGGGCGGTCACAGGCTTGCTGAAGTAACGATCGGCAAACGAGATGAAAGTCGGCCAATTAGGGGCGGGCGTGTGTCCGCCGGAGTGTTGACGGAACGTCAAATCTCCCTCCATCAAGCCAGTTTGGATTGCCGGAAACTCGCCCGTGCCCAAGTCCTTCTTGCCCAGCAACTTGTAAACAGGACCGGCTCCCACGCCTGCGAGGAAGGTCCCTTTCGCATCTACCCAGCCATCCCCTTGCGTGGCGCCGGCACTCAGGAATACCGGTCGGGGCGCGCACATCGCCACCAGTTCATGGGAGTCCACGGGCATGTCATTCCAGTTCAGGGGGCCTGCGTATTTGAGGAAGTTGCCGGCCATCCAGTGGTACTCGTTGGGAGCGGCCACGTTCTCCACCAGTTCGCCCCAATTCCGCCTGTGCAACTTGGCCCCGCCTTCTCCTGACGAGCTCACAAATGCAATCGCAAACCGGGAGTCGTAGGCCATGGTAACGATGGTTGCCTTACCGTATCGTGAGTGACCTTCAATGCCCACGCGTTTGGCATCTACCGTATTGTCAGTCTCGAAGTAATCGAGCGCCCGGCTGGCCCCCCAAGCCCAGGCGCGCAACGAACCCCAATCATCGGGTTTGCGGGGTTGGCCCTTATTGACGAGGCCAATGATACCCGCGGTCAGTCCTGCTCCGTTATCCGCCTGGATACTGCCTGGCACGATCTCGGCGTATCCCCATCCCTTTGCGAGAACCTGCTGCTGCCAGGTGGGTCCGGGGGGCGCTCCGCCCGGAACGCCGGCGCGGAGTGCACCGAAGCCCGGACGCGCCGCACCGAAGCCCGGGGCGAAGCCGAACTCCATAATCACAGGAACCGGCCCCGAAGCATTGGCGGGAGTGGTCAAGGCCATCTGGATGTCTACTTTGACTGCCGGATAAGACGAGTTATCCACGTGGCCGAGCAGCAGTTTAGTGGTGACCGGCACGCCGCCGTTTGTCTCATTGACAGTTTTTGTGATTTCCCATTCCACCTTCGGGGTGACTTTCGGGACACGGCCGTATATCTCGCGATCGAAGTCTTCCACGATCTCCGGCCGGCGCTTGTTCCACCACATAGCTGCCGTTGTCACCTTCTTGCCGTTTTTCATCACGAGCGGGTCCGGCAGGGTGGAATAAGGGTTCGCCTTCGACTCGTCGTAGTTTGCGTAGTTCGGTGCGTCTTTATTGCTGCCATTGGCGCCTTCACGAAGTGACGAGATGTGAAGGAGGTTCATCATGTCCTGACGATCCTCCCTGGAGCGTCTCTGTTGCTCGATCATCTCCGGCGTTAACTGCCGGCCGCTGCCGGAAGTGACCGTAGCCGCGGGCACAACGGGCGGATTCGCCGATGGAACCTGACAGTTTGCGATTACGGCAACGTGGTACGTGAAATTCAAGGCTACTGACGCTTGTAAGACTTGCTTCATAAACATAGGCTTCATTCCCAGAACATCAATCTTGCGGCAAAGCGCACAGTGCGTTCACGGCCGGCGCTTGTGATCTCAGTGTATCCACCAAGCGTCAGGATGCCCGGGTTCACATCCGGACCTTTTGGGAGAAGCGCTCCAGTCACCGCGGCATAGCGGCTTTTTCCCTGATCGTGAATTTTAAGGAGAGGTCCCATGACACACTGGTTTATCGAACAACCGGTAACCTCATTACGTATTCAACTAAGGAAAACAATATGCCGCAAACCACTGCATCCAGCATTGGGCAGATTCACGCCCTGCTGGCCAACAAACGATACTCGGTCACTGAGTTAGCTGAAAATGTTCTGCGGGTCGAAGAAACCGAAAGCGGAATTTCGCTGCGCGCCGTGCTGGAAGGAGACATTCTGTATTTGTCGCTGGTCTGCCTGATCACGCCCTCCGCTTCTTTGACGCCAGCCGTGTTGCGCAAGATGCTTGCAGCCGATAATGGGATTTCGACTTCGCATTTTCAACTATTTGACACAGGAGATAGCAACGTCGCAGTCACATTGAACAATTTCTGTAAACTGCAGGAAATGGGGCCTGACGATGAGGACGACATTCTCTCCTGCGTCAGCTTCCTACTGGCGGATGTGCTGCACGCCAAAGGGCTTCTTGGCGCCGACCTGCATTCCGCTTAAGACGATCAAAATCAAAGGACACAACAATGGCATTCTTCTCAGAAATATTCAACCGGGCTGGACGAGTGGCACGCGGGCAGGTTAACGCCGGCATGAGCAGCATCGAAGACGCAAACTTCGAGACCACTGTCCGCCAGACTGTCTCCGACATGAAGGCGGAGCTTAACAAGGTGGTGCAATCCTCGGCGATGGCGATGAGCAATTACAATCAGCTCGACGCGGAATATCAGAAGTATGCGCGGCAATCGAAGGAATGGAAAGACCGCGCCGGACTTGCGCTCGACGCCGGCAACGAGGATCTGGCCAAGAAAGCGCTGGCTAAGAAGGCTGAGTCTGACAAGCAGGTAGCCTCGTTGCAAGCGGCTATCGATTCGGCGCGCCAAGCGAGTGACGCACTCAAGACGCAGGTGGGCGATCTCAAGCACAAGATTGAGGAAGGGGAGCGTACCGCCACTACTTTGGTTGCCCGCAAGAACGCCGCCTTGGCGCAACGCAAAGTTTCAGAAGCGCTGGCAGGGGTGGGCAAAGCGGATAACGCATTTGCGCAGCTATCCACTTTCGAAAGATCCGTGGCAAAGGAAGAAGCAACGGCCAAGGCTTTTGATCAGCTGGCGAACGCAGGTAAAGACTCCAACCTGGAAGCGGAGTTCGCACAACTGGAAAGTGGTGACGTGGATGCCGAACTGCAAGCTTTAAAGCGGGAACGTTTGCCCAAGGTGGATTTTGTTAAGGAGCTTCCGCCGGCAAGCGGAAGGTAAGAGATGTTCTTCGACCGTAAGTCTGCACCGGCTCTAGCACCAGATCTGGCCAATTTGAAAGTAACGGATGCCAGAATCGGAGACGTGCTCTCGGTAGCCGGTGCGGGTCCGGATTTCAGCGATTTGGATTTCACCGTTGACCGGTGCGATCAGTTGGAATCAGGCAGCCGGCGCTGGAAGGAATTGAGCGGGTCGTGGCGGGAGCGTCGCTTGTACCTGGAGGTGCACAGCGATGATGCGGTGGAGGTATTCGGCAACTTCGACGGGCGCAAGCTGACGCTGGATGACATTGGTCTATTGGAGCAGGACTTGGCCGATATCGATTCACGGCAGAACGCGAGCGATTTTTTCGACTACGACGGCAAATTCTGGCTTTATCGCTTTAGCCGCGAAGTAGGGGTGTTCAGCGGCGGCAACACGACCGGCAGGGGTTTTTATGCGTGGCAATTTCAGGAGCAGGACGGGCGGCGCTTCCTGAACATTCGAAAGTATCAGGGCGAGCCCTTTACCGCGAGCATTTGGACTCGGACCGAACCCGCCGACATCACCGTGTATCGAGGTGCGTGATGAAAACATTCCAAAAGCTGATAGCGCCGGTGATTGCATTCGCGCTGCTGGCCGCCTGCGAGGGCCGGCTGCCCGTTGCGCTACGACAGGACATCAGATCCGAAAACGAAAGAGTTCAAAAGGCCGCGCGGCAACTCCGGAAATCGGAGGCTGCGCTGAACAGCAGTTTGGCATCAGCGCCGGACCTATTTCGCGGCGCATCTGAACCGGCGGCTTGGAAGGCCGGCATCAGTGAAGCCAACGCGAATCTACAGGCAGCGGAAAATGACGGCCGCGAGCTAGCCAAATTGGCCGAACGAAATCGGCCTGATAAACATATTCCTCAACTCCTCACGGACGAACGGAGATTCAGCGAGGCCGCCCTCCAAAAAGCGCAATCCGTCGATCAAGCCGTGGCCAAGTGGCTTGACTATCAACGCGATCCGGCAGGCTTCGTTGCCAAGATCAATCGCGAACGCGATACGATTCGTGCGTTTGATTTGGCTCCTGTTACAAAAGCGGTTCACAAAGCAGAGCAGGATTGGCCCGCGAAGAAGCTGGTTTTGGAAAGCAGGCTTTCCTCGCTATCCGGCGTTGAGAGAATGGCTGATGCTCCAAGCCGGGTGACTCCGTCCACGTTGATTGCGGAGGAAGAGGCGCTTTCACGGCAGGCGAACACCCTCGGCGTAGAAGCCCAGGAACTGCAGAATGCCTGTGGACAACTCTACGATTCGTGGGACAAGATACTGACCGATCTCGATCGTTCGCTTGACGGCGGCAAGACGCTGTACCGCGAACGGCTGAAAACCGTGCGCACGCACCTGATTGATGTTCCCCTAAAGAAGAGCGAGACGAACAGCAACGAACGCTGGACCGAAGTTTCGGAAGCATCTTTTCATGCTGTGGAGAACGATGTCGGTATGGCCATCGCGCACAAGGACGCTGGTCAATTCGACTCTGAAGCGCAGAACACTCCGCAGCCACCGGGATTCAGTTATGTTGCTTCCCCGTCTGTTGGATCGAATCAATACGGATATTGGACCCATAGCGGCGGCGAGAGTTTCTGGACCTTCTTGCCCCAATATCTGATTCTGCGCGAATTGCTTTGGAACCACGCCTACCGTCCTGTGGCCGCGACTGAGTACCACGCCTATCGGGCCGCGCAAGGCAGGGGTACGACGTATTATGGCCGCGAGACGCCCACGGCCCCACCGAGATACGGGACGCATGGCACGTTCACGCAGAAGCACTATGCCGATAGCCGTTATGTGCAATCGGGCGGGTTCAAAGGTTCGGCTTACGCGCCCGGTGGGAGCGGTAGTTCAGGATCCGGCTTGCTAAACAGGTTGCGTCCTGAGCCGCAGGCCGGCTCAGCAGCCGATTCCGATGGCGGCAGGCGCTTCGGGAAACAGCCGGGCTCGGCCCCACAGGGTCAGCGATTTGGAAGATCGCCAAGCTCGAGGCCCGCGGGACGTTCCTTCGGGCGACGGCGCTAAGCACGATTTTTACTTCCGGCCATGCCGCCCGAAATCGCGCTACGATCATTTGGATCTCCGCCTGACTGCCGAAAAGGGCCAAGACCTCCCTCTCTTTGGCTCTAACTGTTTTCTGAAACAGCCGGTGAGAAATCCGGGCTAGGCCGAAAACGCCGATTTCACGGGGGCCCTTGTCGAGATCTTAACCTTCCTATGTGGCCCTATGTGCCTATGTGGCCCTATGTGGCCGCTACCAATCGAAGCGGACGGTCTGTCGTTGGTATCCGGCGCCTTGCGGAAACGTAACGGCAAGCTTATCGCGGGAAATGGCGGCTCCATCCACGCGATTATTTCGATGGTTGAGACGCAGGAACATTTCCACTGTTTCCCCTCCCTGCCCCTCGAATTCAAATGTTATGGATCGTCCTTCGGCTTTCTGCGAGATTACTTTGCACTGGCGAGTAGCGGAGCCGCTTACTGGCAGTTCATGCGGGAGCTCAATCTCCACGCCGGGCAGATCAATCTCAAGGTGCTGGGAGGCGCCCAGATCTGGGGAGCAAGGGGCATCGGACTCGATACAGAACAGCTGCTTTTCCTTGGCCACGGCTTCAATCATGAGCTTGCCCTGCTTTCTTTCAAACTTGAGCTGGAAAGCAAGGTCGCCGAGCATTACGTTTTGCAGACCGGCGGAGTTCCAGGAGGCGGGCAGTTGAGGACGGATCCGAAGCGCGTGGCGGAGTGCGTCGGGTTCCACGCCGAAGAGGCCGCGGACAGCGGGGGTGAGCACCATGGCGGACGACCACATCTGGTGTGAGCTGCTACGTCCGAACGGTTGAAAGTATTCACCGGAAAGAAGCTCGGTGACCGCGCCCGAATCCTGCGTAAAGGTCTGATTGGTATTCTGCATCAGATGCGCGAAGCCCGAAAGAGGTTGGCCCGCGCGGTATTCGGCTAGCGAGGTCCAGCCGGTATAGAGCGGCCAGACCGAGCCCTGGTGATAGCTGAGGGGGTCGTATATTGGTTCATTTGCGCCTATGTCGCGCAGACCCCAATCGGTAGAGAATTCGTGGGAAGCCCACCGGCTCATCATGACATCGGACTGCGGCAAAGAAAGCGTGCCCGCCCACCATGCGATGGCAGGAAAGACGGTCGCGGTATGGTCCGTGCTGCCATCGAAATTACGGCTGAAAGCGTAGAACTTGCGGGCTGGATCGAAGTATTCGGAAAACAGTTTGGAGCGGATGAGGGCTGCTTGATCTTCGGCCTGTTTCGCAAGCGCGCCGTCATGCATGAGCAGGGCCAGGCGCGACATGGCCTCGCAGGATTGCTGATCGAGAGCGGCGAGATAAATCTCCTGATGTGGCATGGCGGGCGGCCAGGATTCCACCCAGCCGGTACCCTCGGTATTTTCATAAATGCCATCGCCATCGGAATCATGAGCGCGCGTAAAAGCCCACGCTTTCTTAACGGCATCCCAATGCGTAGAGAGGAACTGGGTGTTTGCACTGGAGCGGACATAGTCGTATATGGTGATCACAAGCAGGGGAGTGGAATCGGCGGCGGCGTAGAAGTAAGGAGTAGCTTTCCAATCCACCAGGTCGGCGGCTTGCGAGAATTCATGCATGATCTTGCCATCAGGGCGCTGGCGGCGCAACAAGAATTCGAGCGCGCGGCGGCTGAGATCGAAATCGCCGTAGCTGTGGACGGCAAAGAGGGTGAAGAGAGTGTCGCGCCCGAAAAACCAGCCGAAGCCGGGGCGGGCGGAATCGGCGGATGAGTAGTAGCCCGCTACTAAGCCGGTTTCCCCGTGGAAGGTGACTTGGGCTTGGTCGATTGCGAGTTCGGCCCACCGGATCGCGAGATCGAAACGAGGTTCAGGTGTTCTGGTGGTCAGGCGCCGATCAAAGAAGTGTTCGTAATAGCCGGCCGTTGCCCGGTAGGCCGCTGGCCAGGATTCACTTCGGGCCAGCAGTTCCCGGCCGCTCGCAGCGACCAGAAGCGGAAAAAAGAGGCCGCTTTGAGTTTTGGGATCGAAAGCCAGCTTGAGTTCGAGCGGGTAGGTACGGGGACGCTCCTGGTAGGGCGCCATCACGCCTGGCTTTGCGCCGGGCATGCCGATTGCTCCGTAAAACTTATCGTTATCGGTGTGCAGAAGATAGTATCCGCTCTGCCCCGCCGGCACCCACTCCGCGCTGGGACGGCCGAAGTTGGCGGCGGGCCACATGCGCAGCATGTCCGGGGTGAATCGAATGGTAAGAGCGAGCGGGCGGATGGAGGAGATCTCCAGGAAGGTGACAGCGCCTGCCGCGGATGCGCCCTTGCGGGCCGCGAACATGTGCTGTTTTACCGTGAAGGCGGCATGCGAGTAGGTGATGGTGGTGCGTTCCGGGTTTACCTCTATTTCCGAGGCATACTCGTTGAGTTCGATGGGAATGGGATAACCGGCGAGTTCGGCGGTTAAGGCGAAATGGCTTGCAATTTTGGTTGGGAAATCCCACACCTCAAAGCTTCCATCCTGCCGTCCGAAAATTGCGCCCCGCTCGCCTGCAACCGTGAAGGGAAGTTGCGGCTGGGCGCGTTGCGAGATGGCGAGAGGGCTGGTGGGAAGCTGGAAAGCCGGCGCGGGCCGCCATTGTGCGGCCAAAGCGCTAGGAATGAAAAGGAGCGAAGCTATACGAATCATACTAGCTGCCGAGACTTCAATCGAGTTGTGGTCCTTGTCTTTCCGTTCTCTGCGTGCGCGGTTCACTGATCTTCAAGTAAGCGCTGTACGGCTCATCGCTAAGTGCATAAAATGGGCGAAGCATCACCAGCCCCGCATCGGAACTCACGCGCCAAGCAGCCTGCCCCGGCGCCCGCGCGGGAGACAGCAATTGATGCCGGGTCAGCGCCGGAAGCTCCTTTCCCACGGCAAATAGCACCAAAGGCCCGCGGACCAGCGCCACCGTTTCCGGGTGACTCGGCTCTATCGCTTCCAATCGCAACGGCAGCGCAAGCTCGAGCTCGATTCGATCGCCATCTTTCCATCCGCGTTCGAGAATGGCAAAGCCATTCCGGACGGGGGCCGGCGCGCGCTCGCCATTGACTCGAATCAGCGGCGCAATCCGGGAAGACCACGCGGGAATCCGGAAACGGAGCGCAAAGCGCGAAGAGTTTGATAGGCGCAAGTGCATTGCAACCTTGCCTTCGAGAGGATAATTGCCGGTCTGGGTCAGAGTGAGCCGGGACCCGTCCGCGTTTATCCACCGAACAGTAGACGGTAAGTAAAGATTGACGAACACCCCGCTCGTATCGTGAAAATAAACAAGCAGTCGATAATCGGCGGCTACTTGCGGAAAAGTTCCGGAACAGCAAGGCCATGCGTCCGGGAAATATGTCTTACGGCCACCGGAATGGTAGTCGGAGTAGTAGAACGCGCGTCCATCGGCCTGCAACGGCTTTGCGCCCAGCGCGGTGTTGTAGAGGACGCGTTCCATGCTGTCGCCATACCGTCCATCCCGCGTGACCCGTAGCAAATAGCGCGTCAATTTAAAATGCGCATAACTGCCGCAAGGCGTCTCAAAGCCGCGGTGCGTACCGGTCAAGCTGGCATAAAGAGCGCCGGCGCCAGCTGCATGGAAGCTTTCGTTCGGTCCCCAGCCACCTGTAGCGAAACTCTGGGTAGCTGTAATCATGTCGAACGCGTTGCTCGCGGCGCGCAGATGCTTCCGGCTGCCGTCTACCAAGTAAGCCTGCATCGCTGAACTCAGCGCATTGCAAAAGCTATAAGCGTGGTGATTGGCAAGTACGTTCTTGTTTTGGGAAAGCGGGTCAAAGTAAGTTTCGTCCAGCAAGAACCCGGTGGCCAGATGCCGGTACCGATCCCCGGCGCCGTTTTGCCAAGCAAGATACAGGTTTTCTGGAAGCGTGTAGCTCTCGTCCCACGTGTAATCGTCCGTCGAGTTGTCCCCCACCGATTTCCGCCAACGCCGTTGCGGCTCATCCCGATCGAGCGCATGCGGGGGCAAGTGCGGCACAGCCGCATCTGTGGTTCGATTGAGAAGTTCCAGGGCCTGCGGAAGCGCGCCAAACCGGTACGCGTCAATCAAACCGATTACCATTTTGTCGTAGTTGTACGCCGGGAACCGAAAGTTCTTGTAGAAGCTGCTGGAGATTGTTGGTTCGTAAAGAGCAAGCAGCCGTTCCAACTTAGTCTGTGTGCGCCCGTCACGAGTGATTGCAAATCCACGTCCCAACGCCGAAAGCCATTGCCCGAAACAATGCGCCGGAGCGAATCCATGGCCTCCACTCTCCGTTTTCTCGAGCGGCAATTCGTCGTACCAACCACCCAGATCCGGGCCTGGCGCGGGAAGCCCGGCCCGCAGCCGCCACGGCTTCAGCAGACTATCCTCGTTCAATTCCATCAGGACGGATTGCGTTTGCTCGAACTGCGTTTGGGCAAGCCCGGGCGCAAGCGATACGTCTCCATAGCCGAACTCCAGCAGCGGCAGCGGCCGGCCTTCATCGTCCGCCGCGCGAGAGCAAAGAGCAGTGGTTGCCAACCCCGCGGATCGCAAAAACGAACGGCGGGATGGCATACCTGGATTATGCACCAATCAAATAGCGCGAGCCGCCCGCCCGTTTTCGATCCGGAAACGGGAACCGAATTGTTCGCCGGCCAGCCACTCCCCCATCTCAACGAAGTGGATGAATGCGCGGGTGTCGGCGCGCTTGTGACGAATTGGATTTGGCGGGCTATTGGGCCTCGATCCGTCTACCACCTCGCATGACCTGCGTTGGGGCGAGCGTTACCGGCAGGACGGGTTCGATGAGTTCGTTTGGGTACTGGAGACCTCAGGCGTAGCCCCGGTGAATCACTTCGCGCGCGGGTACCGGGAGGCCGTCAGCGAGCGGTAGCCTCCCATGTACTTTCTCCTGGGCGGCGGAACCTTGAAAGGAGTTTCCAAACCGGGTGAAATCGTCTGGAGCCGCGTATTCATTGAGGGAGGCCGGTTACAGGCGGATCTGTATTCC